>JANQEF010000112.1 GCA_028278465.1 Dehalococcoidia bacterium
AAGGAGCGGCAGGCCGGAATCTGTGAGGCTGCCGCCGATCACCCAGTTGTTGCTGCCCTGCGCCTCGGCCGGATCGCTCACCACGTCGCCGACTCGCACCTTTCCCGACCGGTCCGGCGGATACGCGCCGCGTGGGACGATGCTTTCCTCTTCTGCCTCACCTGTGAGGAATGCTCGGTACAGCGGTCCATCGCCCAGCGCTCGTTTCGCCAGCTCAGGCAGGACTATCACCGGAAGCCTGCCGGTGAGATACCAGCGGAACTCGGCCCATATGGCGATCGAATCGGCCGGCGACCACGGCTCCGGTGCGTAGTCGAGCAGATCGAACTCGATCGGGAGATTGTCGCCGAACGCCTCCGCGGCTGCGTTGATCCCCTGCGAGAAGGCTTCGAGGCGCTCCCGCGTCTGTGCCGGGATGCGGGTCGCCTCTTCGGCTGCGATGCGGTTGAGCCCGACTGTGCGGGCGATGATGTCGGTTTCGAGTGCCGACGGGCCGAGCACTTCGGAGAGACGCCCCATCGCCTTTCGACGCAGGTAGTCGATCTGCCAGAGCCGGTCCTGGGCCATGGCGTAGCCGTAGCCGAAGAAGAGATCGTGGTCGGTGTCTGCGAAGATGTGCGGGATGCCCCACTCGTCGCGGACTATCTCGACGCTGACGCCGGCAGGTCGTGTCCCCTGTGTCGCCGGCACGCGAGATGCAAGCTGCTTGCTCCACCACGTGTCGAACTCATCACCGGACATCCCTGCTTCCCTGGCAACCTCCGCGATCGGCCTGCCCTGGCCGAGCCGTCTCAAGATGTCGCGATCAGGCAGTGACATTGCGGTCTCCCTCTATTGGTTCTTTCCGTTCCGCGGGGCGAATAGTACATCTCGGGCTTGCGCCGGAGGTCCGACGTCACGTGCGCTCGCGTGAGTCGCCGCCGGTAACCGGCCGTCAACGAACCCGCTATGGAACCGCCTCGCCGGCCAGCACGCCAGTGCAGCTTCCATCCCGTTTGGCCAGCTGGCCGTTGACGACGACATGCGGCATCCCGACGGGAGGCACACGCGGGTCCTCGAACGATGCCAGGTCATCTATCCGGTCCGGATCGAACACCACCAGGTCCGCAAAGTTGCCTTCCTTTACGGTCCCGCGCCCGGTCAACTTGAATCGCTCCGCCGGGTTGCCCGTCATCCTGTGCACCAGCTGCTCCAGCGGCACACCATGCCGTCTTCGCAGCCTCCCCAGCAGCCGGGGATAGGTCCCGAACGCCCTCGGGTGACACCCGCTGCCGATCGGTATCGCATCGCTGCCGACCATGTAGTCAGGCCGATTGAGCAGTCTCACCACATCCGCCTCGATCTGACGCCACACCGCGATGCTGAGAGGCGGAAGCACAGTCAGGCCGCAGTGCAACTCCTCTTCCAGCATCACGTCGCACATCATCTCCGCGACCGACACGCCGCGCTCAGCGGCAACATCCGACCACGCCATGCCTTCGAGGTGACGGTTGCGCTCTGAGCCGATGTAGCTCCAGGAGGTGTGGCCAAGCGCAGGACCGTTTATCTCCTCCAGGAACTCCTCCACACGCGCGCGGTCTTCCGGGTCCCGCAGCCTGGCAAGGATCGCCTCGGGCCCTCCTTCGACGAACCATCCGGGCAGGCGGCACACCGGCATCGTCGAGCCGCACGGATAGGGATAGGCGTCCAGGGTCAGGTCGACACCGTCTTCGACGGCCCGGTCCAACTCCTCCATCAATCCCTCGGCGTCGCCCGGGTTGGCTGGAGTGGTCCTGTGGTGGGCGATATGCAGCTTCACGCCGGAGCGACGGCCGATCTCCAGCGCCTCTGCGACCGGGGCCAGGCCCTCGGCCCGGTCGGCATTGAAGAACCTGTACTGGATGACGAAGACGCCGTCCATCTCTGCCACCACCCGCGCAAGCTCCACCAGTTCTTCAGTCGTGGCGTATGCCGCCGGGAAGAACCCGAGGCCCGTGGACATTCCGGCGGCGCCCTGGTCTATCCCCTCCCTGACAAGGTCCTTCGCTGCGTCCAGCGCGGCGCCGGTGAGCGGTACATCCTCGAAGCCGACCGTGCTCAGGCGAACGGCGCAGTGCGGAACCAGGGCGACGGTGTTCACGGCGCACTTGCGGTGGTAGTGGCTCCTGAACGCCGCGATGCTGGACATGTCGAGGTCAGTCGGCGGGACTCCGCACAGGCCGGACATGTACTGGCTGTAAGCGCGGTAGTTCTCGGGGCTGAGCGGAGCGTAGGAAAGGCCGTCCTGGCCGAGCACCTCGGTCGTCACGCCCATGCCGATGCCGCTCTCGTGCTGCGGGTCGTTCAGGAGCGCGGCGTCGGTGTGGACGTGGGTGTCGATGAACCCGGGAGCGACCACCAGGCCGGGTATCTGAAGCTCTGTCCGAGCCGCAGGACCGTCTGACCCGCCCGCGATGTCGCCGACCGCCACGATCTTCTGCCCGGAGACCGCAACATCGGCGCAATAGGGAGGCCGTTGGCCCGTCCCATCGACGACCTGGCCGCCTCTGAGTACTAGATCGAACACGCTGGATACTCCTGGAAAGGTTCGAATTATTGTAGGCGCGGCTCACGCCGCTACGGTGTTCACATCTTTTCTGTCGGTAGATGGTGCGCAACCGACGGGCGAGGTGTATTCTTGCCGACGTTTCGTTGCCGGGTACCGTGTCGTCTATGGAGGATCAACTCGTGGACGAAGATCGAAGCCTGATCGCCCACCTTCTGCGAAGAGCGGGTTTCGGAGCGACGCCGTCCGATATCGACGCTGCGGCAGCCGCGGGATACGAGGCGACGCTCGACGACCTGCTGCATCCCGAGCGGTTCGAACGTCCTGCCGAAGACCTGCTCGCACGGTTCCATTCCGAGCACAGTGACGAAGAGTCCCCGCGCTGGGCCGCGATCAAGTGGACCTACCGCATGATCAACTCGCGCCGTCCCCTGGAAGAGAAGATGGCGTTGCTGTGGCACGGCGTCTTCGCCACCGGATGGGCCAAGGTCACCAACGGCCAGATGATGCAGCGCCAGTACGAGATGCTGCGCGACAACGGCCTCGGCAACTTCCGCACGCTCCTCCAGAAGCTCTCGCGCGACCCCGCGATGATCTACTGGCTCGACCAGCAGTCCAACCACTCTGAAGCTGTTAACGAAAACTACGGTCGTGAACTGCTTGAGCTGTTCAGCATGGGCCGCGGCAACTACACGGAAGACGACGTGCGCGCATGCGCGAGGGCCTTCACCGGCTGGACGATGACACAGGTCCTGCCCCGCTATCCGACCGGCTACTGGCCGGCCGAATTCGTGTACCGCGAGGAGGATCACGACAACGACGAGAAGACGTTCCTCGGCGAGACCGGCAACTTCAACGGTGACGACGTGATCGAGATCATCGTGCGCCAGCCTGCCACCGCTACCTTCGTGGCCCGCGAGATCTACAGGGCTTTCGTGGCGGACGATGTCGACGAAGATCACGTCCAGGAGATAGCGGACGCGTATGTGAGGTACGGATACGAGCTGCGCGATGTGATGCGGTTCGTGTTCGAGTCTGACTTCTTCAAGCACGCACGGTTCAAGCGTGTCAAGAGCCCGATAGAGTTCGTGGTCGGCACGGTGAAGCTGGCGGGAGAGCACCGCGATCCGCACCAGTTCAACCTGGCTCGCCTGCCCGCGCTCTCCGCCATGATGGGCCAGGAGTTGCTGAATCCGCCAACCGTCGAGGGGTGGCACACCGGCAGAGAGTGGATCGATTCGGCGTTCCTTGTTGAGCGCGTGAACTTCGCGGCCGAGAAGCTCGGTGACAGTTCGGCGCCCGGAATCGCCGAGATCGCTTCCCGAATCCGCAGTGGACACACGTCTGCTTCCGCAGCCGATCTGCTTGACGCCTGCGCAGCCGAGGCCGGAGGCGTGAACCTCAACGAATCCACGCGCTCAGCCATCCTCAACGAACTGTCTGTCCAGGATGAGATCGCCTGCGAGGGACCGGAGCTGGACGATGCCGTTGCCGAGGCGCTGGCGTTGATCGGCGCGTCCAGGGAGTATCAGTTTGCCTGAGCAAGGGTTCATGTTCAGAGCTCGCCGCCACTAGCTCGATAACGAGGGACAGATGAGCACAACACACGGCAACGGCAACGGATCAAAGCGAACCAGGGAGCCTGTGCTGGTCGTGCTCCAGCTTTCGGGCGGCAACGACTTCATGAACACCGTCGTCCCTTACGGCGACCCGCTCTACTACGACTTCCGGAAGACCGTCGGCATCAGTGAAGAGGACCTGTTGCCGGTCAACGACGATGTCGGCTTCCACCCGGCGATGGCGGAGATCAAGTCCCTCTACGACTCGGGCAACGTCGCGGTCATACAGGGCATCGGGTATCCGGACCCCGACCGCTCACACTTCAGGTCGATGGACATATGGCACACCGCGGAGCCTCACGACTTCAGCAGTGAAGGCTGGCTTGGCAGGACGATTCGGGAACTCGACCCGCAGAAGCAGAACGTCGTGACCGGTGTGAGCTTCGGGTCCGGGCTGCCGAGGGCGATGTACCTCTCCGGGACGCCCGCGATCTCCGTGACCGAGCTTGAGAGCTACGGCCTCCTCACCTCCCTCTCCGGGGTTCGCCAGCGTGCGGCGCTCAACGCCTTCACCCGCATGTACGTGCCGGAGGAGTTCGAAGAGGCGCAGATGGTGATGCAGCACATCGGCCAGACCGGTCTAGACTCGCTGGCCGCCGTCGATCTGCTCAGGTCCGCTCCCGACGGGTACTCATCGACCGTGGAGTACGCCTCCGATCCGCTGGCCCAGAGCCTGAAGGGAATCGCGCAGGTGCACCTGGCCGGGCTGGGGACCAGGATCTTCTACGCCCAGCACGGCGGATACGATGTTCACGGCAACCAGGTCCAGACGCAGGCAAAGCTATGGAGCCAGGTTTCCCGCGCGGTGCAGGACTTCTTCGCCGACCTGAAGGAGCACGATGCATCGGACGAAGTGGTGATGTTGATCTTCTCGGAGTTCGGAAGGCGCGTGCGCGACAACGGAAACGGCACCGACCACGGCTCAGGTGGAGGCGCATTCGTCGTCGGCGAGCACGTGGCAGGCGGCCTCTACGCAGACTACCCGAGCCTGAAACCCGCCGACCAGGTCAGCGGTGACATGGCGTACAACAACGACTTCCGAGGCGTGTATTCGACTCTGCTGGACGACTGGCTGGGGATACATCCAGACCCGATCGTCAACGGCCACTTCGAGCAGTTCGAAGGGATGCTGCAGCCGCTGCAGTTATGATGACCGAAGTAGGTTTCAGGCAAACAAAGTGACCACCGCAAGCCCAATCAGACCTGGAGAGTCGGCCGAGCCATTCGACCCGGTCGGACCGTACCCGTCTCTGCTCCGGATCGGACACAGGTACGAGATATCGCTCGGCCAGAGACTGGCCCTGGGCGGCTTCAAAGGCCCGCAGGACCTGGCCGTCGGACCGGACGGCTGGCTGTACGTGGTCAACCGTTTCACCGAGGCAGGTTCCGACGTGCCGAGGAGCCGGTTCGTCCGGGTGCGCGCCGATGACAACGGGTATGAAGACGACATCGTCGCATCGCTGTCCGGCCAGCCTGACCTCGTGGGCAAGGAAACCCTCCCGTCCCCGGTGATGTGCACCATCGACAGCGCCGGAACGCTTTTCCTGACGGATGAGCACGCCAACCTCGTAGCGATGTTCGACTCAGTTTCAGGCGACGCCGTCGGTCACTGGGGCAGCGCCGGAACAGGTCCCGGGCAGCTCAACGCCCCGTCCGGGATCGTGCTCGACGCAGAAGAAAACGTCTGGGTCGTCAGCACGCTGAACCACAGAGTGGATCAATTCACGCGGGACGGCGAACACATAAAGGGCTTTGGCGAGTACGGCGACGGACCGGGCCAGCTGAGCCACCCGTGGGGCGTCGCCGTCGATCCAATTACGCAGACCCTGTTAGTGGCTGACTGGCGGAACGACCGCGTTCAAAGATTCTCGCCAGATGGCGAACTGCTTCAGATCATCGGAAGACCGGGCAATGGTCCCGGCGAGATGAATCGCCCGAGCGGCGTGGCTGTCGACGGGCAGGGTGATATCTACGTTGCGGACCGCAGCAACAACCGTGTGCTGCTCTTCAACCCGCGCGGGATGTTCATCGAGTCGTTCCGCGGCGACGCGACGCTGAACGAGCGTGGCATCCAGAAGCTCATGGCGAACCTCGACATGGTCCGCATCCGAGAGAACGTCGTGAACCTGGACGACGAGAAGCGGTTCAGGAACCCGACTTCGGTGAAGATCGGCAGCGATGGCCTGGTGTTCATGGTAGATTCGGGCCGGTACCGCATACAGGTCTACAGGAAACTGTGCCGTGAGCTCGGCGCGGACGAGATCGACCCGCCGACGATGCACACCGATCCGACGCTTACCTGACCGGCTGGACGCCGACGCCGCAAACCCGACAATCGAGTCGCTCTGAAAAAGGAACAGACCATGACCGCCATCGAAACGCGCTATGCCGAAGCCCACCCGACGTCACAGGAGCTGGGCGGACGGGCCACAGGCCTTTTCCCCGAGGGCGTCACCCACGTTTCTCGCCAGATGGCCCCGTTCCCGGTCTACATGGAACGCGGCAGCGGGCCTCGCAAGTGGGACGTGGACGGCAACGAGTACATCGACTATAAGACCGGCCACGGCTCGATGATCCTCGGACAGGCGCACCCGGCAGTCGTCGACGCGGTACAGGCGCAGATGGCGAACGGCACCCACCTCAGCTCAGGGACTAGGCTGGAGATCGACTGGGCTGAAGCCGTGATCCGACTCGTCCCGTCCGTCGAGAAGGTCCGCTTCGTCAGCTCCGGCACCGAAGCGCTGATGATGGCCTTCAAGATGGCCCGGGTCTATACCGGCAAGGAGAAGATCGTTAAGTTCGAAGGCGCCTTCCACGGCTGGTCAGACCCTGCGTATGTGACAGACGAGGAGACGGACCGGCAGTATGGCATCCCGCGCGGGACCAGCGAGTCGATGATCAACCTGCCGCCGCATGACCTCGACGCCGTCGATCAACTGCTGTCGAGCAGCGACGACATCGCGGCGGTGGTATTCCAGGGCAACGACATCGCCCATCCCGATTTCATCACCGGCCTGCGCGATGTGACGGCGAAACACGACACGCTGCTGATCTTCGACGAGGTGGTAAGCGGATTCCGGTGGTCAAAGGCCGGTTGCCAGGGCCGGTTCGGGGTGGAGCCTGACCTGAGCGCGTTTGCGAAGATCCTTGCGGGCGGACTTCCCGGCGGGTGCGTCGGCGGACGCGCCGAGATCGTGAACACGGTCGGCGAGGGCGGCATACGCCACCCTGGCACCTTCAACGCCAACCCGCTTTCTGCGGCCGCCGGCAGCACGGCGCTCAAGATCCTCGAAAGCGAGCCGATCGTCGAGACTGCCGAGAAGCAGGCGATCAGGCTGCGGGACGGCATCAACAGAGTGCTGAACTCTATGGAGATCCCAGGCGGCGCCTACGGCGTCTCATCGATCGTCATGGTCAGCCTCGGCGCATCTGTCGACACGAGCGATCCCTACGCCGTGCCGGACGGTGTCGAGCAAGGCGGCAGGCCTGTGACTAACGACGTGCTCGATCAGCTGCAACTGGCGATTGTCAACGAGGGCTTGTGGACTCACCCCGCGTCGATGATCCTCTCGGCGACGCACTCTGACGATGATGTCGATCAGACCGTCGAACGGTACGAGGCCGGGCTTAAGCAGGTCCGAAGCGCGGGGCTGATCTAGCCCGGCACGCTCACATTGTCCGGACCACTGAGCCACGCTCGTCGGCGATGCGGCGTTCCACCGCGTTGAGGTCAAGCTCGTCTGCAGGCCACTCCGACGGCGGCACGTGCGAAAGCCGCAGCAGCACCCGCGACAGCAGCCCCGCGTACTCCTTCAGCTCGCGAATCCGCAGCTTGTCCGGCGTGTCGGAGGAACTGTGGCCGAACGCCGTGTCCGGATGTCGTCCGACGAACCTCCAGCGCCACAGCATGGCCGACTGGATCCCGGCCCTGGCGAACGGGAACATGTCTCCCGAAGCGTCCATCTGCGCCATCACGTGACATCGCAGTCCCTCTCCCATCTCATCGAGCGCGCCCTGCACCAGCGGTCGCAGCTCGGGGAACTGGAGAGCAACGCCCTTCATTGTCCCTGTACCAAGCTCATCCAGGTTGATCATCAGACGCGGCCGCGGCTCGTCGTGCGCGTCGATGTAGTGGCGCTTTACGAATGCCACTGAGCCCTGGAGCGTCTGCTCCTCGGACCCGAAGGTCGCGAAGCGAATCGCTCGTCCCGGGCCGATGCCTGTATCACGCTTGAGTCTTGCGAGTAGCCGCGCTGTTTCCAGCACCACGGTTGTGCCGGAGCCGTTGTCATTGGCGCCCGGCGAGTCGGGCGTGGTGTCGTGATGCGCGCCGAGAAAGAGCGTCTCTTCCGGCCAGGTATCGCCAGCGAGGTCTGCGACAGTGTTTCGTGACACGCCGTCCCTGTACGAAGCGTCAACCCTGACGGTCACCGTCACATCGCTTGCCGCCAGCCGGCCAAGCAGCGCGCCGTCCTCCCGCGAAGTGAACACCAGTGGCAGAGGCACGGACGCGGGTCTGTTGTCCCGCCAGTCGTTTGACGACCCGTGCGTGGTGCGACGCCCGCCTGCTGCATACGGCGAGATCACTGCCGCGACGCCGAGCGAGGCGAGTCGTTCGAGGCGGTCGGACAGTGGCTCGGGCGGCGAAAAAGGCTCGTACGCGCCCGACATCAGCGCTATCGAGCCTGAAAGCCGCGGAGTCAGCGGCTCTATCTCATGGTCCATGCCAAAGCCAACGTCGACTAGAGGCGCGGTGAGGTCCACAGACGGGCAGAACAGGCTCGGTCGCACGTCCAGGCGGCGAGGTTGCACTCCGTTGAGCGTGATCGATGCCGATTCGCTCTCCCACGTGCTTACGTCGAACTCCTCGATCCCCGACCCTTCGAGACCGAACGATTCGAACTGCTCCCGTATGTACTCGGCGGCCTGACGCTCGCCATCGGAGCCTCCCCATCGCGTGCCGATCGTGTCGCAAAGAGTGCGCACATGGTCGGAAGCGAGCGAGCCCACCCAGGCGTTGCCCATCAGCCAGCTCTCAGCGGTCTGCCAGTCGACTGGCATCGGTCCTCTCCTTATTGCCGTTCTTTACGGGCCTGTGACACCACGGCTGTCCACGGCGGCGAGCCGCTCACAGGCTCAGCACGGTGCGTTCCTTCAGCGCGTTCCAGTCGATTTCACGGCCCAGCCCCGGTGTCTGTGGGACGTACATGAAACCGTCTTCGACGCGGTGCGTGGCCCGGATCATTTCAGACGCCGCGGCGACGAGGGCGCGGTCCGGTGACGTCGCCGGCCAGGCCGCGTGCTCCCACCAGTCGTCGTTCCTGACCGCGGCCACCACGTGCGGGTTGCCGCCGTGGCAGGTCGCCCCGAACATCTCGGCAAGGTTCGCCAGCTTCATCTGACCGGTGATGCCGATCCCTGTCTGCCTGACGATATCGATGGCGCCGGCGGCAAGGTAAGGCACGGCGAGGTACGGCGCTCCCTGCACAGACTCCAGCGCCAGCACGTGCATATCGAGGGCGTCCGAAACCCGCTTCAGGCCGTTGATGTCCGACTCCTGCAGCGGCTCTTCGATCCACAGGTAGCCGAGCTTCTCCAGCTCACGTCCGACGTGGATCGCCTCGTCAACCGTGTACTGCTGCACCGGGTCGTGCATCAGCACCATCTCGTCGCCAACGGTCGCCCGCAGCTCGCGTGCCAGGTCCAGGTTCGCCTTGACACCCAGGATCGAGTGGTCCTTGAAGCCGTGATATCCCTGCTCTTTCGCAGTCCGAGCGCTCTGCAGTGCTTCGTCGAATGAGACGGCCGTCTCGGTGAGGTACGCCGGCACCCGGTTGCGAAACCCGCCGAGCAGTTTGTGGACCGGCAATCCGGCCTTGATGCCGGTCAAGTCCCACAGCAATTCGTCAATCAGAGCAAGCGGCGCCGTAGAAGGCATGTGGAAGTAGCGCCGTGCCATCCACATCTTGTGCCACGTGTATTCCCGGTCCAGCGCGTCTGCGCCGACCAGTTCGGGCGTCCACTGGAGCTTGAAGGTCCGCGCTTCCCATTCGAGCTGTTCAAGCCCCCAGCCGACGCCGAGCACGCCCGGGCTCTCGATTCCTTCGGCGGTCTGGATCCGCAGCACCGACGCATATCCGGGGCGCGGCTCCAGGCTGATGCCTTCGCCCTCGAACGGGCGGTGGGCGAACTTCACGCGATGGGAGCCCGGGTACTCCTGCATCGTCCGCAGCGGCCGCCACTCCGGCACGAGACTGCCGAGCTCGACGATGTCGATCTGCAGCGCTTCGATCTTCATTGCGCTTCACCGGTTCGCTGCCGGCGCGGTGAGCCGCACTCCTCGAACGACGGCGCGATGAACTCCTCTTCGACCTCTTCAGCGATCTCTTCGGGGTCCGTGAGAAGCGGATGGTACTGGTTGGTCAGCGTCTCCTGCAGGCGGACGTCGTAGTGCAGGCTTCCGGGCTGGCCTGACTGACCGGCCAGGGTTGCGCCCCAGGCCTTTCCCGGCTCTGAGAAGTCGACGAAGAGGCGATACGAGACGCCGCTGGCGTTCACAAACCCGTCGTCAGACTCGACCGGCCGCCTGTTGTTCACGGTGCCGCCTCCGCCGGGGCACGGGAACGGCCCGCGGTTCAGCAGCTCGGCCAGCGGCGCCGTACGTGCCGCGGGATGGACAAGCCGAACATGGTGCGCACGCTCCCACCGCCAGCCCGTTTCATCTTCCCCGAGCGTTTTCTCCAAGTGTCCGATCGCCCCGTTCGCCGCGTCCGAAAGCAGGCCGCCGAGATCGATGTCGTCCGGAACGGGCGACTCACCGCCGAGCAGCAGCTCGCGTGCGAGTGCGCCGACCGAGTCGGCCATAAGCTCTGCAGCGGCCGGTGTGAGGACGGCTTCACCCACAGACCTCGTGAAGCGCGACCAGAGGCTGGTCCAAACCGCTGCGCCGGTCTGCTCCGAGTCGAAGCGGCAGTTCCAGTTCCCAAGGATTCTCGCTGCCTGTATGGCCGTGTCATCGCCTGACCGCTGAAGGTGGGACACGACCGCATCCCTCAGGTCCTGGGCGCGGGGGTCCAGGTTGTCGGCCTGCAGATCGCGCACGTCCTCTGGAGAGATCTTGTCGGGACCGCCCAGGTACTCGGCGATGCGGCGAAACCGGTAGCCATCGGCGTACGCGCCGGTCAGCTCACCGAGCAGTGACGGAGGCGCCGGCGTGTTGTTGGCGCTTCCCGCCCATCCCCGGTCAGGGCTGTGCAACCCCGGAAGCGAATCGGTGGTGACATATCCGTCCCAGGTGTCTTCCGGCGCCGTCGCATCGCGGGTGCCCCTCGTCTTACGGCCGCGCACCGGCACATTGCCCGACATCTGGTAGCCAAAATCGCCACGGTCGTCGGCGTAGATAGCGTTCCACACAGACAGCCGCCAGCCTGATAGCGCGGCCCTGACGTCCGAAGCCGAACCGGCGCAGTTCAGGGCGATCAGCGAGCGAACGTCGTGGATCTGCTCGTGCCCGACCCATCTCAGGGAGATCGGGCCGTCGCCTCCGGCCAACCCGGGATCGACAGTCGAGATGAAATCGTTGACGATCGGGCCTCGAGAGGTCAGCCGAACCTCTAGCTCGTGATTGGTTTTGTCCCGTACGGCAACCACCTGGCGGTCAGTCTCAAACGGCCGCGACTCCCCGCCGTCGAGGTATCGACCAGGGTCGCTGGGGTCCACCTTTTCGTGGTACAGGTCTCTGGTGGAGGTGACGTTGTTGGTCCTGGCCCAGGCGGCACGCCGTGTGCGCCCGAAGACGACGGGCGGCGCGCCCGCGTAGGCGGCGCCAATGCAGTCGATCCCGGGCGCGACGAGGTGCTGTTCGTACCAGAGGTCGGGGAAGTGGACCGGCCAGTGAGGGTCTGAGGCAAGAGCCGGCATTCCGGTGGTCGTCTTCGTCGGCCCGGCCACCCAGTTGTTCGACCCGGTCCCGTCGTCGCCTCCACCCTCCGGCATGCCGGCCGATGAGGAGTCGCCGGGCACGATGTACTCCGACGCCTCAGGTGTCAGCACGCTGCTGGCGATAGCCGGCGACGATTCTCGTAACACCCGCTCCGCACCGATGACCTGGAACAGGCGTCCGGTCAGCGACCACCAGAAGTGGCGAAGGACCGTGAGGCTGGCGAGCGCCGACCAGGGAGCCGGTTCGTACCCGAGGACGTCGAATTCGACGGGAAGGTTGCCTGAGGCAACATCGATCCAGGCGTTCACGCCGCGCGCGTAGGCCTCGAGCGCAGCCCCCGATCTGTCGTCGATCTCCGCCAGTTCCTTTTCAGCCGCCCTGCGCAGGCCGATGGTCCGGTGTTCGAGATCACTTTGCAGCGCATCTTCACCAAACGCCTCGGCGAGGTTCCCGGCAGCGAGCCGATGCCGGTAGTCGAGCTGCCACAGACGGTCCTGCGCCTGTACAAACCCAACCGCGCACCACAGGTCATCTTCGCTTTTCGCCGAGATATGCGGGACCCCGAACCTGTCTCGAACGACCGTGGCCCCTGAACCCGGTGGCCTGTCGCGCAGCAGCGATCCGGGCAGCTTGCTCTGCAAGAATTTCTGCAGTTGTTGCTCGTCAACGGCGGTCTTGATTTGGCCGGGTTTTGCGTCGTCCGATTCATCTCGCCTCAGGGCGGAGACGACCGCTTCCCGCTCTATATCGAGCTGGCTCATGCGATCACCGTGTGGCGGAATTCGTCCGTAATTTTATTCACAAATTGGTGTGATTCGGCCATCGCAAAGCCCTGTCTCCAGCTCTTCGGGACGAGCTACTTTTCTTCTACCCAGTTGAGGTAAGTAATTTCCAGCCTGGACTTACGAGCGTCCAGGAGTGCAGGCTCATCTCTCAAAAGCGAACATCGAAATTCCAATAGATTACGAGTTTCGTAAGCATCGGTGCGATTGCGCTCTTTAGACGATGTTGCTTCGGTGGATTTTGTCAGTTAACGTATGGCGCCACAAGTGTGCGGCACACTTAATTCAGGAGTATCTGAAATGGGAATCTGGTCCAGGTTTTTACGCCGGACGGCGTGGCTGGTTCTGCCCGTCACCGTAGCTGTGCTTGTTGCCTGCGGTAGTGAGGAAGAACCGACCGCGGCGCCCGCAGCGACGCCGACCACTGCGCCGGCTGCGACGGCCACCAGTCCACCTGCGGCGACCGCGACGGCGCGCCCGACCGCAACCGCGACCACTGCACCGCCCGTGGATGACCGGGTAGGTGGGCAACTCAAGGTAGCGCTCGGCGCTGCGATCTCAACGCTCGACGTGCACCGCACGACGGGTACCACGGCAAACGAAGTCGCGTTCGCGGTGCAGGAATTCCTGTTCGCATACGACGACAACCTTGCGCCTCAACCGATGCTGGTAGAGGACTGGGACATCAGCTCAGACGGCTTCAAGTGGACCTTCACGCTGCGCGACGGCCTGACGTTCCACAACGGCCGGGCGGTCACCGCTGAAGACGCGGTGAAGTCCTGGACTCGATGGGCGGAACGCGACAACTACGGATCGCTCATCTTCGGATTCGTGGACGACATCCAGGCCACCGGTGATCTCACCTTTGAGATCGACATGGTGGAGCCGACCGCTCTGATTCTCGAGGGCATGGCACGAATTGGCGGGTACTACCCGTACGTGATGCCGCCCGAGATGTACAACGTCCCCGCCGCTGAAGGCGCAGACGTGCTGATCGGCACAGGACCGTACAAGTTCAAGGAGTGGGTCCCGGGCGACCACCTGCTGGTTGAGCGTTTCGACGACTACAAGCCGGTGAACACGACGGCTTCGTTCATGGCCGGCAAGAAGGAAGCGCTGTTCGACAGCGTCGACTACGTAGTTGTGCCGGACGTCAACGCGAAGATCGCCGCCCTCGAGGTTGGACAGATCGACATCATCTCGGGAGAGATTCCTGGCGACTTCGTTGACCCGCTGGGCACCAACTCGGACCTGAGGGTGCAGATCATCCGCAACAACTCGTCACGAGACGGCGCGTGGCTCGACCACGTCGACGGCCCGTTCACCGACGCCAGGGTCCGCCAGGCATTCGCCATGGCATACCCGGTTGAGGAAGCGTTGCTGTCGGCAGTGGGAGACAGCCGGTTCTGGCAGACCTGTCCTTCGATGATGCTGTGCGGCGGCAAGTGGGGTGGGTTCGATGACCACTCGGACGGCATCTACAACGCCCGAAACAGTGGCGGTCTCGAGGAAGCCAAGCAGATCATCGAGGACCTCGGCCTGGTTGGCACCGACGTAGTCGTGCTGTCGGCCGGTGACCGGCCCAGGTTCGCCGGACCTGCTGAGTTCTCACGGCAGACCCTCGAAGAGCTCGGGTTCAACGTGGACTTCAAGGCCACCGACTGGGCGACCCAGACCAACTGGCGTGAGAAGCCCGAGCTGTGGGACGTGTTCCACACTGCGGGTGGTGGAGCCTGGGGTGCGAACCCGTTGCTCAACAGCTCGCTGGCCAAGAACAAGTACTGGAACAAGTACCAGGATGAGTCAGGCCGTATGACTGACGGCATGAACCGCCTGGCACGAGCAACGTCGGCAGATGAGCAGCTTGCAATCGTCAAAGAGATGCAAGAGGTGTTCTGGAACGACATCCCGTACGTCTCGTTTGGAGACACGTTCGCCGCTGTAGCGACCCGAGCGGACATCAAGGGCTCGGAAACGCAGTTTGGCCTGCCGTTCAACGTCTACAACGCATGGCGTGAGTAGCGAGGCGGCTTAACGACGTTAGATGAAGACACCCTCCGGTAGGACCCAACACCCTGCCGGAGGGTGTTACATGCAACGACGGTGGACAATCTGTTCGACGCGTCGTGTTTCAGTTGACTGCCCGGTCTGCACGGATGCCTGCTAATCTTGCCGTCTCCAATTGAGCGGAGTGCCTAGTTGACCGCATACGTCATAAAACGTGTAATTGCCGTCATTCCGGTCCTGATCTTCGTTGGGGTGCTCACATTTTCTCTCGTGCACCTGGCCCCTGGAGACGCGGCAAACATCATGGCGGGCGACTATGCCGGTCCGGACGATGTGAAGATAATTCGCGAGGAGCTTGGACTTAACAAACCGCTCCACACTCAGTTCTTAGATTGGGCCGGACGAACGTTAAGGGGCGACCTGGGCAAATCTATCTACTCGGGTAAGACAGTCGCCGAGTTGGTAAGCGCTAGGATGGGCCCGACGATCAGCCTGACCGTGGCCGGCGGCATTCTCGCCGTACTCATCGGCGTTCCGCTGGGCGTCCTCGCGGCCTGGCGTTTCGGGTCGATCTGGGACAGGGCTATCCAGGTCTGGGCGGCGCTCGGAATATCGATCCCCGGCTTCTGGCTCGGCTTCATCCTCATCTGGGGCCTCGCCGTCTCTCTCCGCTGGTTCCCGGTCATCGGGTACGTGTCACCGACCGAAGACTTCTTTGGATGGATCCGCTCCATCACCCTTCCCACGCTGCTTCTTGGAGTCAACGGCTCCGCGATCATCATCCGCATGACGCGCGCCTCAGTCCTCGAGGTGCTGAGAGAAGACTTCATAAGAACGGCGCGTGCTAAGGGGCTGGCGGAACGGATCGTGCTGTTCCGGCACGCGCTGCGCGCCAGCGCTATCCCCATCATCACCGTGATCGGGTTCCTCGCCGCCGCACTCATCACAGGAGCAGTCGTCACAGAAACGGTGTTCACCATTCCGGGGCTCGGTCGCCTGGTGGCGGAAACCGTGCAGACCAGGGACTTCCCGATCGTTCAGTCGATGTTGATGCTCCTGGCCGCGTTCTATGTTGGCGTCAACCTGATCGTCGACCTCGCCTACGTCTTCGTGGATCCACGGGTGAGGCTCTAAATGGCGGAAGCGATCGCCTACGAAGAAGCGCTGATCGAGGTCTACGAGGACCCTCCGCTCCGCGAGCGAGCCAGGAAGTGGACCTCGACCGCCTGGCGTACGCTGCGCACCCATCCGAACCTCATGTTCGGCATGGCGATCCTCGTCATCATGTCGCTGATCGCGATCATTACCTTCACGCCGGCCGCGACATCGATCGCCCGCTACGACCCACAGGAGTTGTCTGCGCGCGAGCGCGTCGAAGGCCCTTCAGCGGACCACTGGTTCGGGACGGACGCTTTCGGCCGTGACGTGTATTCACGCACGCTCCACGGCGCAAAGGTGTCGCTGCGAGTAGCCGCCTCCGTCGCGATCCTCGTCAGCATCATCGGCGTCACCCTCGGCATCCTTGTCGGCTACAACCGCTTGGCAGACAACATCGTCATGCGGATCATGGACGGCCTGATGTCGTTCCCGACGTTGATCCTCGCGCTCGCGCTTGTCGCGACGCTTGGCAGCAGCCTGAACAATGTCGTCCTCGTGATCGTGATTGTCGATACGCCCAGCATGACTCGAGTCGTGCGCGGCGTTGTGTTGAGCCTCAGGGAGCGCACGTACGTCGAAGCTGCGCGGGCGTCCGGGGCGTCGACCATCAGGATCATGTTCTACCACATCGCTCCGAACACACTCGCTCCGGTGATCGTCCAGGCCTCGGTCTTCTTCGCCGGCGCAATCCTGACCGAGGCGGCGCTCGGCTTCCTGGGAGTTGGCATTCCGGAGTTCATCCCGAGTTGGGGTAATATCATCGCCTCCGGCCGCTCGTTTATCCGCATCGGGTTCTGGATCGCCTTCTTCCCGGGCATATTCCTCGGATTGACGGTCCTGGCTGCGAACCTGGTTGGAGACGGGCTGCGGGACGTCCTGGACCCACGTCTGCGCGGAGCGGAGTGACCATGAAAGTGAACCAGCGACAGGTTGAACAACGATGGGAGCTGCCATGAACGCTTCCCGGATGAGTCGATTCAGTCTCAGTCACGCGGCCCTGCTGGCCGTCCTCGCCGCAGCCGTCCTGGCGATTGCTGCGTGCGGAGATGATGGCGGGGACGGCGGGAACGGCGAAGCGCCGGGACCGATCATCGTCGAGCCGGCCGCTGGCGATGTCGGCGACGGCCCGAACGTGGTCGGAGCCGTTCCCACCCTGGAGGGCGTGCCGACAGTCACACCGACTCCGGTCAGGGACGCCACGCCAACACCGACGCCGCCCAGCAGGACCACTGATGAGGAGGGCACGGGACGGCTGGTGGATGAGCTCTCGTCAGATGAGTTCCCTCGGACCAGCGCCCGTGTCATCGAGTGCGAGTTCAGGAACGAGCCGGCCACTGCTCAGCAGAAGATCGGCAAATCGTTCGTGGTGCAGGGCGACGTGCTTGATGCGGGCAAAGACGCGTCCGGCCAGCCGTTCGTGCACTTCAAGGCAGGCGCCGGCAGGGTCACCTGCTTCTTCGAGGACATCACAGACGCCGAGCTCCTGAGGTTCACCCCGGACGGGACGAACGCCATCGTCGGAACGATCGATGCCTGGGACGCTGATAACAGGGTTCTCACGATTCGAGACTGTCGGGTGGTGCTGGGATTCTAGATTCGGCACACGTCCTGGGACCGACCGCAACGCGCGGAGCGATCGCTTCGGCTGAACAGACGCGAATCCGCTTCGTCGGGATGACGTCATGACCGCTCTCCTGGACGTCAAGAACCTGTCCACTCACTTCTTCACGCCCGCAGGCGTGATCAAAGCCGTGGATGACGTCACGTTCCAACTGGGAGAAGGAGAGACGCTCGGCCTTGTCGGCGAAAGCGGGTGTGGCAAGAGCGTCACCGCGCTCTCGATCATGCGCCTCGTGCCTGATCCTCCCGGTCGAATCGTGGGCGGTTCGATGGAGTTCATGGGCCGCGATCTGCGGACGCTGACCGACCCTGAGATGCGCGATATTCGCGGCCGCAGCATCGGCATGATCTTCTAGGAGCCGATGACCTCCCTCAACCCTGTGCTGACGATAGCGCGCCAGCTCAGGGAGCCTCTTGAACTGCACCTCGGCATGACGAAGCGGCAGGCCTTGAGCCGCTCGGTCGAGTTGCTTGAGATGGTCGGCATCCCTGACCCCGAAACACGGCTCAACTCGTTCCCGCACGAGGTTTCCGGCGGCCAGCGGCAGCGCGTCATGATCGCCATGGCGCTTAGCTGCGAGCCGAAACTGCTGATTGCAGATGAGGCCACAACCGCTCTCGACGTGACCATCCAGGCACAGATCCTGGAGCTTATGAAAGACCTGACCGAGCGCCTCGGAACCTCGGTGATCATCATCACGCACAACCTCGGCGTCGTGGCCCGGTACGCCGATGCCGTCAACGTCATGTACGCCGGGAAGATCAGGGAGTCGGGACGGCTTGACCAGGTGTACAAGAACCCCAAGCATCCCTACACAGTCGGGCTGCTCAACTCGGTGCCGACACTGGACCTCGCGGCAGATGTTCGGCTCGAGCCCATCAGGGGTGAGATCCCGGACCTCGCCAACCTGCCCCAGGGGTGCGCGTTCAGGGACCGGTGCGACTGGGCAGTCGAGAAGTGCGCAGTTTCCGATCCTGAGCTGGTGACCGTGGAGGAGAACCACACCGCGGCCTGCTGGGAGCACGAGAAGGTCGGCAGGCAGATGGCAGAGACCAGCACGTGACCACAGACGCCGCACAGACGAACACCGAATCTCCTCCCGCCGGGCGAGACAATGCCTCCGCTCCGCTGCTGGAAGTGCGAGACCTGAAGGTCCACTTCCCGGTGAAGAAAGGGTTCATCATCCAGCGCGAGGTGGGCGTGGTGAAGGCGGTCGACGGCGTGAGCTTCGTCGTCAACCCGGGCGAGACGCTGGGTCTTGTCGGAGAGAGCGGCTCGGGAAAGACGACGGTTGGCAGGGCGATACTCCAACTGGTTCCTCCCACCGCCGGACGGGTGATCCTGGACGGCGAGGACGTCACCGGGTTCAAGGGCTCGCGGCTGCGCGCCGTGCGCCGACGCCTTGGAATGGTGTTCCAGGACCCGTACGGCTCCCTCAACCCGCGCATGTCAGCGGGAAACATAGTCGGTGAGCCGCTGAAGATTCACTCCCTCACCTCCACAAAGGCAGAGTACCGGCAAGAGGTGGCGCGGCTCCTGCGCGTGGTCGGCCTCAACCACATGATGGCTGGGCGGTTCCCCCACGAGTTCTCGGGAGGCCAGCGCCAGCGCCTCGGCGTGGCCAGGGCACTAGCGGCGAAACCGGTCGCGATGGTCCTCGACGAGCCGGTTTCAGCCCTCGACGTCTCGATCCAGGCGCAGGTCATCAACCTCGTCCGTGACCTCCAGGACCAGTTCGGCCTCGCCTACATATTCATCGCCCACGACCTCTCCGTAGTCCGCAACATCAGCCATCGCGTCGCGGTGATGTACCTCGGCAAGATCGTCGAGGTCGGATCTCGCGATGAGCTGTACAGCAACCCGAAGCATCCTTACACGCAGGCCCTGCTTTCGGCGGTGCCAACCGCCAACCCGGAGGTCGAGCGCCAGCGCGAGCGCATCGTCCTCAAGGGAGACATCCCGAGCCCGCTCAATCCTCCTTCCGGCTGCGTGTTCAGCACGCGCTGCCCGCTGGCGACAGAGGAGTGCAGCGAGGTGGTGCCGGAGTCGATCTTACCCAAGAGGCGCGGCAGATCGACCGGCTTGCTGTCATAGTCAAGTCG
>JANQEF010000145.1 GCA_028278465.1 Dehalococcoidia bacterium
CCGAACGCGCCGCAGATCGCCTCTACCATCGGGATCTGCTCGTGCAGCTCTGGATCGGTCGGAGGCCGCTGCGCCTTGTACTGCTCGAACATCTCGTCACGGAAGGTGGGCGCGCTGGTGTCGAAGGTCAGCACAACGTGCGTCGGCTTCTGTTCGCGGAGCGTGCGCAGGAAGGTGGTTAGCCAACCATAGGCACCACGCGTGTCCTGGCCGGAAGATGTGCTCAGCCGCTCAGGGATGGCGAACCACGCCCGGAACACCATCGAGTGGCCGTCCATCACGAGGAGCAGAGGCTTCTTTGTTGAACTGGAGGGCATGTTTCCGGCGATCTACCTTCACCGCTGGTCGTAGAGTTCGCCGATTATAGCTGCCGACGTATCTCGCTATCGTCTATTGACGATATACCTAGGATACCTATATATTACTAAGCGAGGTATCTATGGTCACGACTTCACACCAGATGACAGAGACGGCCTACTGGCAGTCGCTGAACAGGAAGAGCCTGCTGCGCTTCTTCCTGTTCTCGGCGCTGGCTGAGCGGCCGATGCACGGATACGAGCTCGCGGACGCCGTCTCGGTGTGCTGCGACGGTGTGCGGCCGACCGATGCCATGATCTACCCGACCCTCAAGGAGCTGGAGAAGAACGGCTACATCGTCTGCGAGATGGAGTCGACCGGTGAGCGCAAGCGGAAGGTCTGCTCGCTGACGGACAAGGGTCGGACGGCGTTCAGGTCGGCTGCGCAGGCTTGGACGCAGGCGCTGCCGCAGATCGAGTCCGCTATCCATTCGGCCGGAGTGACCGAGTGCTGCGACACTCGGGAGCAGTGGCAAGAGATCGATATGAAAGGCGTTGCGAGATGAAGTCTTTGGACGATGTCCAGGTCATTCAGAGTGGCTCGACCGGCTGCGGCGGAGGCAACTGCGGCTGCGGCGGAGATGCATCGGTACTGCAGTCGACCGATCTGACCGGCGCCATCCAGGAGCGGTACAGCGAGGTCGCAAGGCGTGGCGCAGAGAACGAGGTGATCGACACCTCATGCTGCAGCAATGCCACGGCGCTCTACTCGGAGTCGAGCCTTCAGAACGTCACGCCAGAGGCGGCCGGAGCTTCGGCAGGCTGCGGAAACCCGGTCGGCATCGCCGAGGTGAAGCCGGGAGAGACGGTGCTGGACCTCGGGAGCGGCGGTGGTATCGACTGCTTCCTTGCGGCGCAGGCGACGGGCGAAGAGGGCCACGTGTATGGCGTGGATATGACTCACGAGATGCTTAAGCTTGCTCGTTCGAACGCCGAGAAGCTGGACGCGCAGAACGTCACGTTTCTGCTTGGCAAGATCGAGGCGGTCCCGCTGCCTGACGAAGCGGTCGACCTGGTGATCTCGAACTGCGTGATCGCGCTAGCGCCGGACAAGCAGCTGGTCTTCGATGAGATCTACCGCGTGCTGAAGCCCGGCGGCAGGTTCGTGGTCTCGGACATCGTCTCAACTACTGAGCTTCCAGAGGACGCGCGGCAGGATATGGCTGAATGGGTGGCGTGCATCGGCGGCGCCGATCTGCAGTCTCGCTACATGGATCGGATCGCAGGCACCGGCTTCGAACAGACAGAGGTCGTGGCGGAGGAGCAGTTCAGCTCAGACAACAGCGAAGATCAGTGGCGCGCATCGCTGCGCAGCGTGACGGTGAGGGCGTTCAAGCCGGCCTAAACAGCGTTAACGGCCCAGCTAGTCCGGCTTCCAGGCCGTGATGTACGACATCGGCCCGCCTCGGAGCAGCCGCCATGAGGTGTCGGGATGCATGGGCGTGCTGAGTGATACGGCTTTCATGCCCGCTCGCAGCACCGCTCGACGGGCGTGGAACATCCGCAGGTGCAGCACCTCCTGTTCGGAGCCACCTGAGAGCGGTCTCCGCGCCCAACCTCTCCACCATGTGACGCCCGGCGGAGCGAAGGGCAACCTGCTCATGCGGCCGAACCACAACATCGCCGCGCAGCCCGGCTTCAGCACGCGGCTGATCTCCAACACGAGCGACTCGAAGGCGGCAAGGTCCGGAAGCCGGATGATCCCGTTCAGTGAGTAGATGAAGTCCAGCGACTCGTCTTCGAACGGAAGCAGCCGGTTCTCGTTCGCCTGCTCAAACCGAACGTCGGCGGAACAGGCACGCGTTTCCTCGGCTGCTGTGGCTTCGTCGTCAACGTCGTCCAGGCCAACACCTGTGACACTGCCGAAGAAGCTCGCTGCCGCACAGAGCAACCGTCCATCGCCGAAGCCGATCTCGGCAGCCTGGGCAGTACTCGGCTTCCGAATGAGACGCTCGATCGTTGGCGTGATGATCCGCCCGGAGAACTCCCAGAACGCGGCGTGACTATCTCTGTTCATGGGTTGAAATGCACCCAGCGGACTCGACCCCATGGCGCCCTACCAGACGCTGTAACCGCCATCGACCGGGATCGCTGTGCCAGTAACGAAATCGGAAGCACTGCTCGCCAGAAACACGGCGGTGCCGCCGAGGTCCACCGGCTCTCCCCATCGGCCGGCGGGCGTCCTGCCGACGATCATGGCGTAGCGATCCGGGAACGCCTCTTTGAACTGGTTCGTCATCTCGGTGACTATCCAGCCGGGCAGGACGGCGTTCACCTGCACGTTGTCCTTTGCCCACGCCACGGCACAGCTCTTCGTGTACTGCACTACGCCGCCCTTGCTCGCCGCGTACGCCGGAGCGTAAGCCGTCCCAAAGATCGACATCATCGACCCGATGTTGATGATCTTGCCGCGGCCTCGCTCCTTCATGTGCGGGAACGCAACCGATGTCGCGGTGTGGATGCTGGTCAGGTTGACGTCGATGACATGTTGCCAGTCCTCGTCTGAGAGCAGGTGAGGCTCGTCAGCCCGCCTGTTGACGCCGGCGTTGTTGACGAGGATGTCGAGGCCGCCGAACTCACTGACGATCTCTCCGACCGCTGCCTCCACTGCGCCGCGATCGGTGACATCGCAGTTCAGCGACTGCACCCTGCCGGAGCCCGCGACCTCTTCCAGTTCCGCCAGCGCAGAATCGAGCTTCGCCTGGCTGCGTCCGATGATGGCAACCGCGGCGCCGTGCTGAACAAAGGCCTTCGCCATTCCCAGGCCGATGCCACCGTTGCCGCCGGTCACGCACGCCACCCTTCCGGACAGGTCGAACAAACCGTTTTCGGCCATGAGCTACTCCGTGACTGCTGCGTCGAGTGACGTGAACGCCGTTGCGCCGGCCGGGATTATCTCAGATTCGGCTCGGTCCGCCGGAATCTCGCCTAAAATGCCCGCAGCAACCCACGATTGGACCGCGGCCAGCCGCGTCCGCCCGCCACAGGACGGCACATGGAACTACCGATTGCGCCCGGAACGCCCGAAGCTCTCAAGGGCATGAAGGTTCTTGACTGCAGCCAGATCCTGGCCGGCCCGTTCTGCAGCATGCTGCTTGCCGACATGGGCGCGGACGTCGTGAAGATAGAGAAGCCGACGGGCGGTGACGACACCCGGCGCATGGGTCCGCCGTTCATCGGCGGCGAGTCCGCCGCCTTCATGGCCATGAACCGCAACAAGCGGAGCGCGGTGCTGAATTTCAAGGAGCCCGCTGGCGTCGAGGCGATGAAACGGCTGGTCAAAGACGCCGATGTGGTGATCGAGAACTACCGCTCGGGCGTGATGGAGCGCCTGGGCCTCGACTACAAGACGCTTTCGGAGATCAGGCCAGAGTTGATCTACTGCTCGATCTCCGGCTTCGGCAGGACAGGGCCTTATGCGAAGCGGGCAGGTTTTGACCTCGTTGCGCAGGGCATGAGCGGCCTCATGAGCTTCACCGGCGTGCCCGGGTCGCCGCCGGTCAAGGTTGGCGTCCCGATGGCCGACATGAACGCCGGGATGTTCGCCACTTACGGGATCCTGTCCGCCTACATCAACCGGCTCAAGACGGGCAAAGGACAGTACCTGGAGGTGTCGCTGGTCGAGGCGGCGTTGGCCTACACCGTGTGGGAGTCGAGCAGCTTCTTTGCCACAGACATCGTGCCGGGACCGCTTGGCTCGGCGCACCGGCTGTCCGCGCCGTACCAGGCTCTGCAGACCGCCGACGGCTTCATCAACATCGGTGCGCCGAACCAGTCGAACTTCGAGCGGCTGTGCAGGGCGATAGGCCGTGAAGAGCTGATCGAAAAGGACGAATACAAAGACAACGCCAGCCGGCTGGCGCATCGCGAAGAGCTTGAAAAGGACCTGGAAGACACGTTCACGCAACACCCGCGCAGCCACTGGCTGGATGTCCTCGAAAGAGAGGGCGTCCCGGCGGGTCCGATACTCGACATGGGCGAGGTGTGGTCAGACCCTCAGCTGATCGACCGCGGCATGGACGCGACAGTTGATCACCCAACAGCAGGCGAGGTGCACAACATCGGGCTCGCGGCGAAGCTGTACGGCACGCCGGGCAAGATCTACGGACCGTCGCCGCTTCTTGGCGAGCACACGGAAGAGGTGCTGCAAGAGGCCGGATACGGCGCCGACGAGATCGCCAAGCTCACAGCTTCCGGCGCGGCGAGCGCCGGCAAGACCAGCTAACTGCCTATCGTGACCGTCGACGCGTCCCTCCGGCTCGCTTCCGTTTACGGCCTGAGCGCCACGACAGGTAGATCAGCCCGAGGATGATGACACCGATGCCGCCGAAGATGGCGAGTTCATCGAAGCCAGCGACGCCCGCGCCGTGAAGCAGCACCGAAGGCAAGACGCCGACCGATAGCATCGCGCCACCACCGTGCAGGCTCGCCCCTTCTCCGATGACCTGTTCAGATCTGCCGGTCCGTTTTCGCAGATTCAGCTTCATGCCTTCCGCCTCGCGACCATCAAGCCGTAGCCGCCGATCCCTGCTCCAGCAAGGCCAAGCACGACCCCGATGATGCCGATGATCAGCGCAGTCGACGCCGCGCCGTCTGCGTCGTCCGCTAGCTGTCCTGTAGACGCCAGGTCGGACTGTACGCCCTCCAGCGCGCTCTGCAACTCCCTCGACTCCCGCAGCTCGATCGGGAACTGAATCGTCCTCGAAGGCACCACTTCGTCGAACGTGTTCGGCCCTGAGGTGAACGATTCGTCGAACGGCTCGCCGTCTATCTCGCCGAAGAACCTGAAGGTGTATGCGCCCGGCGCGGTCGGGATGAAGTCGGCCAGATATGCGCCGGGGTCGTCGACCAGCGGACGCAGGTCCATCGTGCGCTGCTCACCTGTCGGCACATGCGTCACTTCGACCTGCAGCGCCGCCGACGCACCTGTGACCGGCTCTCCGGAGACGTGTCCGGCGCCACCTTCGTGCGAGTGACCGTCACCTTCATCATGCAACCCACTGATGACCGTCATTACGGCGTCGGGTGAGGTGTTCATGAACATCACCGTGGTGCCGGGCTGTACCGCCAGTTCCGATGGCGAAAAGCCGCTGTCGAACTGCACCATCACCGTGCCCGACATCTCGGCGCCGTGCGCGACGGTGACCGTTCCGGACTCACCGGTCAGGTGATCGTGAAACGGGATCTCGAGGTCGTTGAGCCGCTCGCCGAACTCGAACTCGTAGCTGCCTTCCGCCTCAACGGTCCCAGATGCGAAAAGCGCGCCGTGGGTCATGATGTCCACAGTTGGACGGGTGATCTTGATGAATGCGCCGTTTGGCTGCGCCTCGAACGCCGGCTCGTTGAGGAAGCCCACCTCCAGCTCAAAGTCGCCGACCTCGCGGTCTTCGTGCGCGTTCACAGCCAGCTGCAGGCTCAGCAGAACTGCGAGGGCGGCAATGACTGGAACGAATCTACGGAAAGCTATTTGGGATCTGTACATCTCAGACTCCTGAACGGTGTGGATCGGGAGCGGCTGCGCGAGTGGGCGCGCCGCGTTCGATACGGAAAACGCTCAGGAAAGTCGTGGCGGCTGATCGGGTACAGCCGAGAAGGGATCTGATCTATCCGTCTCAGCGACCTGCAACAGCGACGTAGTTGTGAGTTTCACGGCGCCGAACGAGGCGCCTGAAGCACCGCTGTGAACCGCCGACTGCGCAGAGTCCGAGTAGTGGCTGCCGGTGTTGACCACGTCGTGCTCAGACTCGCCATCTGCCGCGTGGCTGTGGTTCGCGGCAGCCTCCGGCGTCAGGAAGACGTGCGAATGAGTCGGTGAAAGACTGTGTACGTCTTCGGAAATCGCTGGACCTGCGGACACCATGAGCAGAGACAGCACCGCCAGGATCGCAGTTGCGGAGAAGACGCGCTCGCGAAGCCTCGCAGAGTCGACGGCGATGTGGCAGATGCGGTTCATCGTTCGGAACATGTCGAGAAAGAGTACGTATCGAAGGCGCAGTCAGACCTGATGCCGCATAGCGCTTGCGTGATGAAATCCCGCCTGAACCGGTCTAGTACTCGCCTTCCCGGGCGGGCCTGTAAGCAGTCTGGAGAGTCCGCAGATCGAACTCCTGCGGGCGCTCACCCATCGCGTACTCGTACAGCGCAGCCTTGAAGATGCCCTCGAGCGCCTGCACCACTGCCATGGCAAACCCGACGGTGATCAGGCCGACGACGATTCCGGCGACCGGCACGACCAGTCCGATCAGGAACGCAGGGATCGCCGCGATCAGGACCGCGATCACGTAGACGATGAAGAAGCCGAAGTTGGCGGTGATCTGTCTGCCCCACGTCTTGCGAACGAGACTCATCGAACGCCGGACGGCGCCGAACGGCCCCACGTTTTCAGAGACCAGGATCGGCACGACGAAGAAGGTCAGGAACTCCCAGACGCCGCCGACGATGTCGAGCAGTATGCGGCCGAAGGCGTTTCTCTGGTTGGCGCGCGCAAGCTGCAGGATCAGGCTCACGCTGGCGGTGATGATGGCCCAGCCGAGGATCGTGTGAATGTGGGCCAGAGCATGGCTCAGCCCTGAGCTCACGTTGGGATCGCCGCCGCGCAGTCGCTCGAGCGCGGCAGAGACGAGCGCTGCGTTGAAGAAGATTGTCACGAAGTAGACAAGGAAGAAGGCGACGACGATCAGCACAACGTCGCCACCCTGCACCGACTCAGCCGCCTCTCCGGCGTTGGTCGCGGTGCTTTCAGAGAGCCGGTCAATGGCACCGGTAGCCGAACCGATGGCAAAGAGAAGGCCGATTACGATGGCGACACCGATCGCCGAGAACACCGGAAACCACAGTAGCTCCCGGTCCTTTTTCAGGACTCCCCAGCTCGTCTTCATCAGTTCGAACGTGTGACCGATGGTGCTGAACATTGCGCTCTCTTTCGTCCGTCGCCGAGCGGGTACATAATCGCACCGCACGCCACTGGCTTACTTGAACTCAATTCTACAGACGTGCGGAAAAACTCACATATATGAGCAAGATCAGGGTCGGCTTCATCGGCGCAGGCAGGATATCGACACTTCACGCGCTGGCGTACGAAGACAACCCCACAGGGGAACTGGTGGCCGTGGCCGACACGGATGCCGATCGCGCGGCCAGCCAGGCGGCTGCGTGGGGCGCTGGAACTGCCTACTCCGACTACAGGGAGATGCTGGAGTCGCCAGACATAGACGCGGTCGAGATTCTGCTTCCGCACAACCTGCATCTGCCGGTGACGCTTGAGGCGCTCAAGGCCGGAAAACATGTGTCGTTGCAGAAGCCGATGTGCCTGGACATGGATGAGGCGCGACAGATTATCGAGGCGGCGGACCGCGCCGATGTCACGTTCAGGATGGTCGAGAACTACAGGACATACGAGCCGTACGAGCGTGCGAAGAGCATGCTGGAAGCCGGTGAGATCGGCGACCCGATCGGCATGCGTGTGAAGACGGTTCACGGGCTCGGCAAAGGCGGATGGCAGATCCCGAGCACGGCTATGGCGTGGCGGGCAGACCCGGCTGTGGCAGGCGCGGCAAACTCGATCCATGACTACGGCGCGCACATCACCTCGATCATCCCGTTCTTCCTCGGCGAGGTTGAGAAGGTGCATGCGATGGCCGACCTCTCGGCCGGCGCCAACAGGTTCACCGGATCGCGTTCGGTGATCACGTGGAAACAGGCCGGCAGCGATGTGTTCGGCACGTGGGATATGAACGAATCACAGGAGTTCGTGATCGAGTCGGACTACTACCCTGTCGATGAGTGGGTCGAGATCACGGGCACTCGCGGGATTCTCTGGCTGACGCGCTGTACGGCGCGCATGGCAGACCTGCCGCCGCTGATGATGTTCCGTGAAGGCAAGACGCAGTCGTTCGAGGACATGGAGACCGACTGGGGTGATAGCTTCCGGCGCGCCGGTCACGAGTTCACGAACGGGATCACGGCTGGCACGCAGCCGCAACTGACCGCCAGGGAAGCAGCCCACACACTGGCGATCAGCCTCGCTGCGGTGAAAAGCGCGGTCGAGCACCGTGAGGTCTCGATCAGCGAGCTGTGAGGCGGGGCGCTAGTTCAGCGCTACCTCGTCGCGCTCACTCGTCCTGATCCGGTAGACCTCGGTGACCTCTCGCACGAAGATCTTGCCGTCACCAACGTTGCCGGTCCTGGCCGCGCCCATGATGGCCTCGACAGCGGTATCGGAGAGGTCGTCCGGGACAACGACGTCTATCCGCGTCTTCGGCACGTACTCGACGCGGTACTCGATTCCCCTGTAGGTATCAGTCGAGCCGCCCTGCGAACCGAAGCCGCGGGCATCGGTGACGGTCATTCCGTGCACACCGGCGGCTGACAGGGCATCGCGCACAGGACCGAGCCGCACTGGCTGGATGATCGCAGTTATCTCTTTCATAGCGCCTGACCTCCAGTCCGTGGCCCGTGTCGCCGGGCAGTGAAGCGAGTTCCGCAGATCATACTCGGTCGACTGCCGCTGTTTTGTCTGCGTTCTCTCAGCATAGGTGAAGCTGACGCCCCGGCATCGGAAAGACGTGACATCTACATGAGGCCGGTAACGTACGGCTTCTAGCCGAGAGTGACGTTGTCGATCAGGCGAGCGGTTCCGACGCGCGCGGCCAGGGCGAGGGTCGCGCCGCTCTGCGCCTCGCCGGAAATCTCTTCGAAGGTTTCCGGGTTCACCACGCTTACGTAGTCGAGTCTGATCAGGGGCTCCTGCTTCAGCAAGTGGAGAACGTGGTCTCTGATCGCATCGGCCTGTCGTTTTCCGGACTTCCAGAGTACCTGGCCCGACATCAGTGATCGATACAGCGCTGGCGCCGCCGCGCGTTCGGCCTCGCCCAGGTACCGATTGCGGCTGCTCAGGGCGAGGCCATCGGGCTCGCGGACCGTCGGGATGCGCTCGATCTCGACCCCGAACACCAGGTCGCGGTTCAGGTTCTCGATGATCCTCAGCTGCTGCGCGTCTTTCTCTCCGAAAGTGGCGATGTCAGGCTGGATGATCGAAAACAGCTTGGAGACGACAGTTGCCACGCCGACGAAGTGTCCCGGTCGGTGAGCGCCCTCGAGAATGGTCCCGATCTTCCCCGGGTCCACGCTTGTGCTGGCCCTGGTCGCGTACATCTCAGATTTCGGCGGAGCGAATACGGCCGCAGCTCCGTGCTTCTCAAACAGCGCCAGGTCCTGGGCACGGTCGTGCGGATATGTGGCGAGGTCTTCTGAAGCCGAGAATTGGGTCGGGTTCAGGAACAGTGAGCCTATCGTGACGTCAGCGATCTCACGCGCCCTGACCAGGTGAGCCTCATGCCCGGCGTGCATGCCGCCGAGAGTCGCCACCAGCGCAACCCGATCGTCGACCTCGCGCCTGTACTGCCGCATCTCGCGGACTGTCTCGATGATCCGCATCTACGTGAGATCTAGTCCCGAGAACCGTACGGTCCGGACAGCGAAGGAGTCTCTTCCGATTTCGCCGGCTGCCTGTCCAGGTGGAACGACTGGGCGGCCGTAGGGAACTCGCCGAGCTTCACGTCTTCGGCGTACCGCTCAAGCGCGTCGCGGGCCGTCTCGCCGAGGCTGGCGTAGTTACCGGCATGCTTCGGCTTGAAGCCGAGCCCGAGGCCAAGCATGTCGTAGAGCACCTGCACCTGGCCGTCGGTGTCCGGCCCTGCGCCGATGCCTATGGTCGGAATGTCGAGTCTCTCGGTGATCTCCGCAGCCAGCTCCGCCGGGATCAGCTCCAGGACGATGGCGAACGCACCGGCTTCCTGCAGCGCCAGCGCATCCTCGATCAGCTCGTCTGCAGAGCGATCGGTCTTGCCCTGCACCCGGTAGCCGCCGAGCTTGTGCACAGACTGCGGAGTCAGGCCGATGTGCCCCATCACCGCCACACCGGCGTCGGTCAGCCGCCTGATGATCGGAGCGACGGGCTTTCCGCCTTCCAGCTTCACCGCCTGCGCTCCGCCTTCCTGCAGCAGCCGGCCAGCGTTGCGTAGCGCGGTCTCCGCATCCACCTGGTAGCTCATGAAAGGCATGTCCACCACGACGAGCGGGGTTTCGGCACCGCGAACCACCGCCGCCGAGTGACGGATCATGTCCTCGACAGTTACAGGGATGGTGGAATCGAATCCGAGAACAACGTTGCCAAGGCTGTCGCCGACGAGAATCATCGGGATGCTGGCTGCTTCGACGATCTGGGCCTGTGTGTAGTCGTAGGCGGTCACCATCGGGATCCGCTCGCCTCGGGCCTTCATCGCCTGGATCTTGTGTGTAGTGATCCTGCGCGGTCGCATGAATACCTCCTGCCGATCGGCTGCCTGCGGCTCACCGTCGGACTTACCGTTCACGCCTCTTCTATCTTGCCACAGCTTTCCTGGAGCGTGGTCCTCAATATATGTTTGATGCTTTGCTCCACCTCCGGGGTCAGGTTTCCCTGTTCCCGGGCGATGTGCAGGGCAGCGTTCGCCAGCGCCGAATAGGCCGCTCCCATTTCGGCGGAGACGTCCGACGTCGCCTGCAGGTGCGCTCGGACGGTCTCTGCATCACCTCTAACATACGGGCCGGTCAGGGCGTTCGGAAGGCCGTTTTCCGCCAGTGAGTTCGCGGTCGTTTTCACAAGCGGCGTGAGCGATTCGAGCGCCTTTTCTCTCGAGATGCCACCTGCCGAGGCCCACACCTCAGCGGCGAGTCCGGTCAGGCCGGCGAGGAGACCGCAGGCCATGACAGCGGCGGTGTGGTAGGCGGCGCGACGCTCGCTGGTGAGCTCATATGTCCAGCCGTCGAGTTCGTTAGCGAGTGAGGAGAGCCACTCAAACAGAGCAGGGTCGGGAGACTCGATCCCGAATGCGATCTGTCGGAGGGAGTCGGCTGAGTCAGGAGTCGGAAAGGTCTGCATCGGGTGGAAGCCGCCGATTGCCGCGCCTGACGCAGCGGCGGACTCCAGCGCAGAGAGGCTGACGGCGCCTGAGCAGTGGACAACGGCCTGTCCAGGCCTCCAGCGAACTGATTCGGCCACTTCGCGAACGGCGCTGTCCGAAGTAGTGACGAAGACGATGTCTGACTCGGCGGAGACTTCGTCGGGCCCGGCGTGGACCGCCGCGTCGGGAAGCCGTGACTGCAGCCATCGACGATGGTCGGCGCGTCGGCTGGAAAGGGCTACTACTCGGTATCCGGCTCTATCAAGGGCGATTGCGAGGCTGGAGCCAAGACGTCCGGCTCCGACAAAACCGATCGCACTGCTCCTGTCGAAGCTGCCTGACCGGTGAGTGGCGGTTTCCTCAGCCATTCCAGCGTTCCATGAGCCGTTCGCCCATCGGCAGGTCTCGCACGGCCTGTACGCCTCCCAGCGAGGTGGCGCTGAACATCCCGTCAAGGATCGCACCGGCTGTCGCCTTCAGCGCGGCAGCGTGCAACGCGTCGATGTTGCCTTCAACATCGCTCTTTCCTGTTGCGAGGGCGAAAACGCTGTCGCCGTCGTTCTGCGTGTGAGACGGCCGGACCGCCAGCGCGATGCCGTCCTGCGATGCGATCGCCAGCCGCGATGCTCCGATCTTGTCCAGCTTCGCATCGGTGGCGATCACGCCGATCACGGTGTTGCGAAAGAAACCGCGTGAACGCGGTGGCGTATTGACCAGGAGTTCAACCGTGCTCTCGCAGCCGTCTCGCTCTTCGTTGAGGGGTCCGGCGATCGCCTCGCCGTCTGCCGGGTCGAACACATCGCCGACGGCGTTGACCGCGAACAGCGCGCCGACCGTCGTTCCGTCGCTCAACTTGACGGACGCCGTGCCGACGCCTCCCTTAACGGACCGCTCAGTGCCGAGCATCTTCCCCACCGTGCAGCCGGTGCCGACCCCGACGGAGCCTCGCTCAAACTCCTTGCTGGCGCTGGCGGCCGCGGTGTAACCGTTCTCCGCAGTGGGGCGAACGGCGAAGTTTATGAAAGCAAGGTCGAAGATCACCGCAGCGGGCACCAGCGGAATGTTCATCCGTCCGAACTGCAGGCCGACGCCGTTCTCTTCGAGATAGCGAATCGTCCCGCCCGGCGCGTCGAGGCCGAAGACGCTGCCTCCGGTCAGCATGGCGCCGTTGACCCACTGCGCGGCGGAAAGCGGGTGAAGAAGCTCTGTTTCCCTGCTTCCCGGCGCAGCTCCTCGCACTTCGACTCCGGCCGTTGCAGGGCCGTCGCTGAGGACGATCGAGCACCCGGTGCCGTTTTCGGTATCGGTGTAGTGACCCACCGCGATCCCGGCCACGTCGGTGATCGAGCCGTCTGTGCTGGTGAAGTTCAACGAGTTAGATTCCGTGTTTGGTGTCGATGTGGTCTGAACTTGCGACTGTGCTCTGGCGCGAGTGCACTGAACCGCGCTCGATTATGCATCACCGGCCAGCGGCAGGCTGAGTAGGCTCAACTATTGCCCGCTGCGCCTGCTCGACCACCGGCGCCGCGACTGAAAAATCTCATCCTCTCGAAACACCAAATCACTTGACGGCGGGCGTATACTTTTCTGAATTTTTCATGTGCGGAATTCGTAGAGGTGGGCGACACTTCCCCGGACCGGTCTAAGTAGCCGGTCTACGGGATAAAACGTACACTGCACGGGAAGCGATCAGCGGCTCGGCAGTCAGGGGCCGGCAACGGCTGAAAAGAGGTAACTCAAGTTGGCCCGAGAATTCAAAGAGCTCCGACCCGCCTACGGATTCGACGACGTGGCAATCGTCCCCGGCGATATCACACTGAACCCTGAACTCGTGGACATCTCGACCAGCATAGACGGCGTTGGGATGGAGATTCCGTTCATGGCTTCCGCCATGGACTCGGTTGTCGATACGAATTTCGCAATCGAGATGAGCAAGGCCGGCGGCATGGCCGTCATGAACATGGACGGCATCCAGACCCGTTACGACGATCCGGAGCCGATCTACCAGGAGATTGCCGAGACGCCGCGTGAGGCAGCCACCGCGCTCATGCAGAAGATCTACTCGCAGCCGATAAAGAACGAACTGGTGGGCAAGCGGGTTGAGGACATCAAGAAGGGTGGCGGCACCGCCGCCGTCTCGTTCGTTCCGGCAAGCACCAAGAGGCTGGCTCCGCTGGCCGAAGAGGCCGGCGCCGACGTGATCGTCGTGCAGGGAACAGTCGTCACTGTCCGCCACAACTCACGCTCCCTCGAAGGGCTGATCCTCTCGAAGCTGGTGAAGCAGCTCGACGTGCCGGTGATCGTAGGAAATACCGTCACTTATGACGTCGTGAAGGAGATGATGGCTGAAGGCGTTCACGGTGTGCTGGTCGGGGTGGGCCCCGGCGCCGCCTGTACCAGCCGCGAGGTGCTTGGCATCGGCGTGCCGCAGGTCTCGGCGACGATCGAGTGCGCCGCAGCCAGGGACGACTACTTCGAAGAGACCGGACGCTACGTGCCGATAATCACAGACGGCGGAATTCGCACCGGTGGCGATGTCTGCAAGTCTTTCGCGGCCGGCGCAGACACCGTGATGATCGGCTCTCCCTTTGCGAAGACGACCGAGGCGCCCGGTCATGGCAACCACTGGGGCATGGCGACTCCCCATGCGTCGCTCCCTCGAGGCACCAGGCTCTCGGTGGGCACCGACTACTCGCTCAACCAGCTGCTCTTTGGCCCTTCCTCTAAGACCGACGGAACGGAGAACCTTGTCGGTGCGCTCCGGGTCTCGATGGGATATGTTGGCGCCGAGACGGTCCGTGAGATGCACAACGCCCGCATGATGTACGCGCCGGCGATCAAGACGGAAGGCAAGATCTACCAGATGGCCGGACTCGGCAGCTAAGTCCCGCCGGTCCATCCTTCCACGTCAGCCCCGTCCGCGCGTAGCGCCGTCGATGGCGCGCACCCAGCACATGTTTAAGAAGCCCCGTGGCACGCAGGACATACTGCCTTCGGACCAGGCCTACTGGAACTACGTCCGCAAGACCGCCCGCGCCGTAGCGGCCGAGTTCGGATACGGCCGGATCGACACCCCGATGTTCGAGTCGACCGACCTGTTCCAGCGCGGCGTCGGGGATGAGACCGACATCGTGCAGAAGGAGATGTACTCCTTCGAGGACCTCGGCGGCGATTCGCTCACCCTGAGACCGGAAGGCACCGCATCGGTCTGCCGTGCCTACATCGAGAACGGCCTGCACAACCTCCCTCAGCCGGTGCGGCAGTTCTATCTCTCTCCGATGTTCAGGTACGAGAGGCCGCAGGCGGGACGTCTGCGTCAGCACAACCAGTTCGGCGCGGAGGCGATCGGCGATGGCTCGGCTGCTGTGGACGCCGAGGTCATCGAGCTCGGATTTCGCTACATCCGGGAGCTCGGCATCACCGATTTCACGCTTCGGCTGAACTCCATCGGCGACCCGGAAGAGCGAGTGCCGTACCTGGCGAAGCTGCGTGACCACTTCTCCCGGTATTCAAGTGAGCTGCCGAAAGTTGACCTGGCGCGACTGGACCGTGCCCCGCTTCGGCTCCTCGACTCCAAGGACGAGAAGACTCGCAAGATCGGCGAGGACGCTCCAAGGGCGGTCGACCACCTCGGACCCGAGTCGCAGGCACACTGGGACGAGTTGCTGAGCCTGCTGGACGGGCTGAGGCAGGTCTACCCGGAGTTCAGTTACCAGGTGGACCACAGGCTGGTCCGGGGTCTCGACTACTACAACAGGACCGTCTTCGAGTTCGAGCCGAAGGATGCCGGCAGCCAGGGCACGATCCTGGCCGGTGGCCGCTACGACCCGCTGATCGAGATCCTGGGTGGGCCGCCGACGCCCGGAATCGGCTTCGGGTCGGGCATCGAACGCATAGTCATCGAGCTGCGGTCGCAGGAGATCCCGGTGCCATCACCGGATCCGCTCGCGGTGGTGATCATCAGCGCTGGATCGGCGCGGGCCGCGGCGGCCAGGCTCGCAGCCGAACTCAGGTCAAACCGCATCTCCACCGTCCTGGCCCCTGAGAGGTCGTTCAAGGCGCAGATGCGCTACGCCAACCAGGCAGGGGCCGTTCAGGCCTTGATCCTCGGAGAGCGGGAACTGGAGTCAGGCAACGTGGCGCTGAAGCCGATGCAGGACGATTCCCCGCAGGTGGAGATCGCGCTGTCCGAGATCGCCGCGCACCTCGGCAGCAAGCCAGCGGATTAGCTGCTCTCGCGCCAGCCGCTCACGAGGGCCGTCCAGTTCGGCCCGTGCTATTCTCGAACGATGCAAGAATCGATGTTGAGCCGCCTCAGCGAGATCGCCGACAGGCACGCTGAGGTCGAGCACCTGATGTCACAGCCTGAGACGGCGCAAGACCCCAACGCCATGCGCCGTCTCGGTCGCGAGCACAGCGACCTTCAGAACGTCGTCGACCTCTGGCGCGAGTACGAATCCGTGAGCAAGGATCTCGAAGAGGCGAGGTCTCTGCTGGCAGATGAGACGGACGCAGAACTGCTCGACATGGCCCGTGCGGAGGTCTCGGAACTCGAAGGCCGAATGGAGCCGCTGGTCGAGCAGATCCAGAACGCGCTCATCCCGCGCGACGCCACCGAGCATGCCGACGCCGTGATCGAGATCCGCGCAGGCGCGGGCGGCGACGAGGCCGGGCTGTTCGCATCTGACCTGCTCAGGATGTACCAGCGATATGCGGAGACGAACAGCTGGAAGTTCGATGTTCTCGACAGCAGCGAAACCGGCGTGGGTGGCGTCAAGGAGGTGGTCTTCGAGGTGTCGGGTGACGGCGCATTCCGGCGGCTGAAGCTGGAGAGTGGCGTTCACCGGGTGCAGCGCGTTCCGGCCACTGAATCGCAGGGTCGAATCCACACTTCAACCGCCACGGTTGCCGTGCTGCCGAAGGCGGAAGAGGTGGACGTTGAGATCAATGACAGCGATATCCGCACCGACGTCTATCACTCCGGCGGCGCAGGCGGCCAGAACGTGAACAAGGTGGCGACGGCGATCAGGCTGACGCACATTCCTACGGGGATCGTCGTCACCTGCCAGAACGAGCGGTCGCAACTGCAGAACCGGCTCAAGGCAATGGAGATCCTGCGTTCTCGTCTCTGGGATGAGCAGATCAGGCAGCAGCAGAACGAGATTGCGGCCGACCGCAAGGCGCAGGTCGGAACGGGCGACCGGTCCGAGAAGATCAGGACCTACAACTTCCCCCAGAGCCGGGTGACCGACCACCGGATCGGCTTTACGAGTCATCAGTTGGACCGCGTGCTGGCCGGTGAGATCGACGAGTTCATCGACGCTTTGCTGGCCGAGGAGCAGGCTCGCAAGCTGGCGGCCGTAGCGACCGGCTGATGGCGCGGCACAAGTCCGGGGTTGATGGCGAGTCGGATGGGCGCGCGGCGACTGCCGGTCCTGGTGGTAGCCAGCGGCTGCTCGACGGCGTCTCGACCGCCCGCGAGGCACTGTCGCAGGCAACGCAGCTTCTCGCAGACCACGAGATTCCGGACACGCCACTCGAAGCCAGGACACTTGTCCGCGCTGCGCTTGGGGTCTCGCAGGCTGAGTTGCTCACGAGTCCCGGTTCGCCCGTGACGCCTGAACAACTGGACGAGCTAGGTCGCTTCATGGAGCGCAGGCTGGACCGGGAGCCACTCCAGTACATCATCGGCGAAGTCGAGTTCTACGGCCGTCAGTTCACGGTAGACGAACGCGTGCTAATCCCGCGCCCGGAGACAGAATTGCTCGTGGAGCAGGCGCTTCTGCGCACCAGCGAGTGCGACATTCAGACGCCGAGCGTGCTGGACATCGGAACCGGCAGCGGAGTGCTGGCGGCCACGCTGGCGAAGGAGCTTGCGTCAGCAAAGGTTGTGGCCACGGATATCTCGCAGGCCGCGCTGGACGTAGCGGCCGAAAACGCTCACCGCCAGGGCGTTTCCGGGCAGATCGAACTCCGTCGGTGCTCGCTGGCCGAAGGAGTTAGCGGCCCGTTCGACATCGTGGTCTGCAATCCGCCGTATGTCCGCTCGGGCTTCCTGGACGGACCTGACGTTCAGCCCGAACTTGCCAACGAGCCAAGGCTGGCTCTTGATGGCGGTGCGGATGGCATGGACGTCTATCGCCCGCTCTTCGCTGCGCTGCCAGCATTGCTGTCCGACACCGGCGCGGCGTACATCGAGATCGATCCGCCGGTCGCTGAGGGCTGCGTGAGCCTCGCTAAGCAGCACATGCCACGGGCGAGCGCGTCGGTCCTCACCGATCTAGCCGGTCTCGAACGATGTATGGCCATCGAACTCGCCTGCTGAAAAGAAAAAGCACGCCCGGATGTCGAGCGTGCTTTCCGTTCGTCTTCAGGCTGCTCTAAAGAAGCGCTCTAGCGTTTCGTGTACTGCGGCGCCTTGCGAGCCCGCTTGAGACCGTACTTCTTGCTCTCCTTCATACGAGAGTCACGGGTCAGCAGTCCAGCCTCGCGAAGCGGCTTCTTCAGGTTCTCGTCCATCACTGTCAGCGCACGGGCGATGCCGTGGGACACTGCGCCGGCCTGCGAGCCAACGCCTCCGCCATGAGCCTTGACCGTAACTGTCACATTGTTGGCAAGCTGGGTGACGGCCAGTGGAGCGACGGCCATCTGCGCCCAGGCCTGCTGAGGAATCGCCTCTTCGAGCGGCTTGCCGTTGATGGTCACGCCGCCGGGCGTGTTGTAGACCCGCACTCGTGCGATCGAGGTCTTGCGCCGGCCTGTTCCGTAGTAGTACTGCTGCTGCGTCAAAAGATAGCTCCGGGCTACTTGTCACCCCTGGCGGTGGTCGTCTTCTTCCTCGTGGTCGTGCGCTTTGCGGCGGGTTTCTTTGCCGCTGCCTTTGGCTTTGCGGTCGCTTTGGCGGTGGACGACTCGGCCTTGCTGCTGGCCGCCTTCTTACGAGTCGAGGTGGTGGCCTTCTTGCGAGTTGTGGTCGATTTCGTGGCCGACTTCGCCGTGGCGGTCTTCGCAGTACTGCGACGCCTCGTCTCCGGCTTCCTGGCGGGGGCCTTCTTCGGCTCCTCTTCTGCTTCAGCCACATCCGGCTCTGCAACTACTGCTTCGGCAGCTTCAGCAGTTTCGGCCTTCGCCTTCGCGGTGGTTCGACGTCGCCTCGTAGCAGGCTTCTTTGCGGGAGCTTCGTCAGCCGCCTCTTCCGCTGCCGCATCCGCCACTTCTGCTACTTCCGGCTCGGCCTCGGCTGCTGCTGTCTTCGCTGCCGCCTCAGCCGCTATCTTCTTGCGCTCCGCAGCCCTCTGCCGGGCGGCTGCTCTCTTCTTCGCCGCTTCTTCTGCAGCCGCAGCAGCTGCTGCCTCCCGCTCAGGACGCTTCTCGGTCCAGATCAGCTGCGACGCGTGCGGATGCTCTTCTCCGGCATAGACCTTGAGCCGTCGGATCATCCGCTCACCGAGCTTGTTCTTCGGGAGCATTCCGCGCACGGCATGTTCGATGATCCGCTCAGGCATGCGCGCCTGCACCTGCCTGTACGGAATCTCCTTCAGCTTGCCGGGCCGCTGGCTGTGGCGCTTGTAGACGATCTGGTCGGCCTTGTTGCCGGTCACCTTAACGTCGGCGGCGTTGATGACAACGACGAAATCGCCCGAAATGAGATGTGGCACGTAACCCGGGCGGTGCTTGCCCATGAGAAGGGTCGCCGCTTCGCTGGCCAGTCTGCCGAGGACCTTGCCCCTGGCGTCGATCACGTGCCAGTCTGCCTCCAGCTCGTTAGCGCTGGGATTGTACGGCTTTATCTTTGTAACCATCTGTCTGTGAACCGCCTGGATGCCCGGTAGCCGGGCCGATGTTCGGACAACCTGTTAATTGTACTCAGTTTCGCCTGAGAATGGCCCGTCTTTCCCGTATTCGATTCTGCTCAGACAGAGACCTTCCGGAGATAGGGGCCAGCCTGCGGCGCCTCGCCGGGGGTTGCTGAGCAGATCACGGACTTCTGCGACCGTCAGTTTGCCCGTCCCGACCTGCACCAGCGCGCCGGTCATTCGCCTCACTTGCTGATGCACAAAGGCGTTACCGGTGATAAGCACTCGATATCTGCTTGCCTCGTCTTGCTTCACCTCTGCGGCGAAGATCTGCCGGACAGTCGACGCATCATCTGGGGTCGCCGGTCCGGCGAACGAGGCGAAGTCGTGGCTTCCAACGTAGAGCGCCGCCACCGACTTCATCTCTTCGAGGTTCTGTAGCTTTTTCGTCCTCACTTCGTGTCTTCGCCTGAGCGGTGATCTCGACGGGCCATCGTTTATCGAGAAGACGTACTCTCGTTTCTCGGCATGCCTGCGCGGGTCAAAGTCCTGCGCTACCGCTTCTACCTCTTTCACTGCGACATCGTCGTCGAGGTGATAGTTCAACGCTTCACGCAGTGTTGCGCTATCGTGGCGTTCGTCGGCATCAAAGGCCGCAACCTGGCCCAGCGCATGAACACCTGTGTCTGTCCGCCCTGCCATACTCAGACGCGTCGGCGAACCGTAGATCCGGGAGATGGCCGCTTCCAGTTCTCCCTGGACGGTGCGCACGCCTTTTTGCAACTGGGAGCCGTGGAAGCCGGACCCGTCATACTCGGCGAGCAGAGCGTAACGCATGGCGCGTCATCCGCTTCGTTTCGGCGGCTTCACACCAGTTCGATCAGGGCCATCTCGGACGCGTCGCCCTTGCGCGGGCCGAGCTTGGTCATCCGCGTGTAGCCGCCCGGCCGGTCCCTGTAACGGTCGGCCAACTCGTCGAAGACGTCACGAACAACCGCATCCTCGGTGATGTACGCGGCGGCCTGGCGACGGGCATGAAGCGTGCCGTTTTTGCCAAGCGTGATCATCTTCTCGGCGATCGGCCGAGCCGAGCGCGCCTTGGCGGCGGTCGTCTTCACATGCCCGTGCTTCAGCAGGTCGGTGACCAGCGTGCGGAACATCATCTTCCGGTGACCGACCGACCGGTCAAGCTTTCGTCCCGAGACCCGATGTCTCATTTCTCTTCGTCTCCCGCGTCCTCGCCAGCGGCGGCAGCGACCTCTTCACCGGCCTCGCCTTCTTCGACCTCGCTGGTGACGCCCTCGGGCAGAAGGTCCTTCTCAGACAGCTTGTCGTACAGCTCGTCCAACGACTTCTGTCCGAAGTTGCGGATCTTCAGCAGCTCGGACTTTGGCATCGAAAGCACTTCGCCGACCCGGTTGATGCCGGCGCGCTTGAGACAGTTGAGCGTGCGGGCCGAGAGGTCGAGCGTCTCGACCAGCGTGTTGTAGATCTCGGGAGAAATCCCGAGTCCCGCGGCGGGCCCGGCCTCTTCCACGGGCTCCTTGTCGAGCGTCGAGAAGAGGTAGAAGCGCTCCATCAGGCGGTTGGAGGCTGTCTGGATCGCCTCAAGCGGGGTGATCGTGCGGTCTGTCCAGACCTCCATGATCAGCCGCTCGAAGTCGTCTCTCTGGCCAACGCGAGTCCCTTCGACACGGAAGTTGGACTTCCGCACTGGAGTGAATACGGCGTCGACCGGCAGGATCCCGATGGGAAGCCCTTCGTCGTGGGCGGCAGGCCTGTAGCCGGTGCCCTGCTCGACATTGAACTCCACCGAGAGCCTGGCGCTCTGCGAGTCGAGCGTGGCGAGGTGGTGTTCGGGGTTAACGATCTCGAAGTCGGCGGTCGCCATGATGTCGCCGGCGCGGACCTCGCCCTCGCCGTCGATCTCAAGCCGCAGCCGTCCCGGCCTGTCAGCCAGCGAACGCAACCGCACGCCCTTCACATTGAGCAGGAACTCACTCACCTCTTCCCGCATGTTGTCGACAGTCGAGTACTCGTGGAGCACGCCGTCGACCTTGACCCAGGTTATGGCGGTTCCCGGCAGCGAGCTGAGCAGCGACCGCCTGAGCGGGTTGCCCAGCGTTACACCCCAGCCGCGCTCGAGCGGCTCGGCGACAAAGCGGCCGAACTCCTCGTCAGCTTCGAGAATCTTGACGCCCAGGGAAGGCACCTCTACCTCGGGAGGCGGCAACTCTTCTCGGGGAGTGATGCCATACATGCGCTCTAGCACGGGTTACCTCCTTGAGTAGTACTCGACTATCTGACGGGTGTCGATGCCAACCTCGCCCTCCATCGGGTTTGGAGCGGCGGCCACTTCACCGGTGGCGTCGTCTGGGTTGACACGGAGCCAGCTCGGGACCTGGGTCGTCTTGCCCATTCCGGTGCTGGCGGATATGACTTCAAATGCCCCGCTACTGCGTGACTTCTCTTTCCACGCGATCTTCTGGCCGGGACGGACCTGGTAAGAAGGGATGTCGACTTTCTTGCCGTCGACCGTGATATGGCCGTGGTTGACAAGCTGCCTGGACTGCCTTCGGGTGGAGGCGAAACCGAGCCTGTAGACCACGTTGTCGAGGCGAGACTCCAGCAACTGGATCAGGTTGTCGCCGGTCACGCCTGACCGTCGTGCCGCCTCGCGGTAGTAGTTCCTGAACTGCCGTTCCAGGACGCCGTACAGCAGGCGAGCCTTCTGCTTCTCCTGGAGCTGGATGCCGTACTGGGACTGGCGGCGTCGCGGCGCTCGCTGAGGACCGCGTCCCCTCGTCCGTTCCTGCGCCACCATCCCCAGCGCCTTCATTCTCTTATGTACCGGGCCGGTATACCGTGCCATCGAACTCCCTGTTCGTCCCGCAACGAGCCTGTTCTGCTTCGTGCGGCCACTCTTGCCTCAATGGATAGACGCCCCGGTCGCTCTGCCGGGACATGCAGTCAGATCTGGTTAGACCCTCCGCTTTTTCGGTGGACGACAGCCGTTGTGCGGAATCGGCGTGATGTCCTTGATGCTGACCACCCGAATGCCGGCGGCCTGCAACGCCCTGATAGCGCTCTCTCGACCCGATCCGGGCCCTTTGACAAACACATCCACGGTGCGCAGTCCGTGCTCCATCGCAGACCTCGCCGCTGTGTCGCCTGCGCGCTGTGCAGCGAACGCGGTCGACTTGCGAGAGCCGCGGAAACCCATTCCTCCGGCGCTGTTGTGCGCGATCACGTTGCCCTGCGGGTCAGTCAGCGTAATCAGCGTGTTGTTGAACGTCGCGTTGATGTACGCCCTGCCCTGGGGCACGAACTTCTTCTCACGGCGGCGAGTGCGAGGCTTACGTGGCATCTACTGTTTCTAACTCCCAATACCCGGAGTAAGTCCGGGGCATGCTGGTGTGAAAGCCGGTCTAGTGGCCTGGAGTCTTCTTCTTGCCCGCCACGGTCTGGCGGCGACCACGCTGGGTCCGAGCGTTTGTCTTGGTGCGCTGGCCATGTGCAGGTAGACGCTTGCGGTGCCTGATGCCGCGATAGGACTGGATATCGGTGAGACGCCGGATGTTCATCTGGGTCTCACGCCTCAGGTCACCCTCGATCAGCATGCCGCTCCGGTCGATGGCGCTGCGGACACGGGCAAGGTCTTCCTCGGTCAGGTCCCTGACTCTCGGGTTTTCTGCAAGGCCGACTTCGTCGAGCACTCGCTTCGAGGTGGTCCGGCCGATCCCGTGGATGCTGGTCAGTGCAACCTCGAGCCTGCTGTTGTCAGGAATGTTCACACCGGAGATGATCGCCATAGTTAATCCTGCCTGGTCCTAGCCCTGGGCCTGCTTGTGCTTGACGTTGGTGCAGAGCACGCGCACCGTCCCCCGACGGCGGATGACTTTGCACTTCGGGCACATCGGTTTTACCGAGGCTCGAACCTTCATATCACCAGTCTCCAATCGAATCTCGCCGCGAGCGGCGTTCTGTGGCGCCAGGCCTACTTGAACCGGTAGGTGATGCGGCCACGAGTCAGGTCGTAAGGCGAAAGCTCAACCAGCACGCGGTCCCCGGGGAGGATTCGAATGAAGTTCTTTCGAATCTTGCCGGAGGCGTGAGCCAGGACCTCGTGCTTGTTCGGCAACTCAACGCGGAACACCGCGTTCGGGAGCGCTTCGTCGACCAGGCCTTCGACCTCGATTGCCTCTTTTTTAGCCATCTATCTCCAGATCACTCGGGCAGCAAACGCACGAAAATGCCGGCTGATTTCGCTAAACGTTTGGCGAGAGACGCGACAATCCGCCCGAATCGAGCCTCTTTTCCAGTTCGCTGACCAGTTCGAACGAGCCAGTTTTCCGGAGTTTGAAGCTGCTGAAACCGGGCGGTGCATTCACTGCAACTTCGACTGTATACGATTGTAACTCAAGTTTCCGAGTATTTGTAACCCGCGAAAAAGGATTTGCCTCAGTTTGAGCGGAGTTCGCCGGTCAGGAGCCGGACTCGACCGCAGCGACAAGCCTCTGGAACACGTCGTCAGGCGTGCCGGTCCCGTCGATCTCGATCACCTTGCCCGATGAGTTGTAGTAGTCGAGAACGGGAGCGGTCTGCTCCTCGTAGACATCCATTCGTCGGTTGATCGTCTCCAGCGTGTCGTCGGACCGTCCCTGCTCGGCGGCGCGGTTCAGCAGACGGTTCACCAGCTCGTCGCGATCGACCTTGAAGTAGATCGTCTTGTCCAACGGCATGTTCGCCTGCCGGAGAGCGTCGTCGAGCGCCTGCGCCTGGGCGATCGTCCTCGGAAACCCGTCCAGCACCATGCCGCTTCCACCGGTCAGTCGAGACTGGATCATCCCGATGATCAGGTCGTCTGGGACGAGGTCTCCGCGGTCCATGAACTGCTTTGCCTGGTTGCCTAGATCGGTTCCCCCTGCGACTTCGGCTCGCAGCATATCGCCGGTGGCAAGGTGAGCGATGTTGAGCTTCTCGGCCAGGCGCACGCCCTGCGTGCCCTTCCCGGCTCCGGGAGGGCCGAATATGGCAATTCTCATTCGGGTGCCGCGCCTACCTGATGAAGCCTTCGTAGTTACGCATCAGCAGCTGCGCTTCCAGCTGGCGCATGGTGTCCAGGGCGACGCCAACCATGATCAGCAGGCTGGTGCTCTGAACGATGCTTGTGGCCGCGTCGAGGTTCGTGATCAGGCCTGCGATCCACGGCATGATGGCGATAAAGCCAAGGAAGAGCGCGCCACCCCACGTGATACGCAGCACGACGCGCATCAGGTACTCACGAGTCGGCTGGCCCGGCCTAATGCCCGGGATGAACCCGCCGTTCTTCTGCAAATTTTCAGCCAGGTTCTGCTGTGAATGCGTCACGAGCGTATAGAAGAACGTGAAGCCGACAACCATGATGAAGATCGCGATCCAGTACGGCGTACTGGTGACGCCAAGGTTGTCGTTGAACCACTGCGCGGCAAGCGCAGGGAAGCTGTCAGAGCGCGGGTCGAGGAAGAAGCTGGTCAGCACCGTCGGAAGCGTGATCAGCGAGAAGGCAAAGATGAGCGGGATCATTCCAGCCGCGTTAACACGCAGCGGCAGGTGCGATGCGCCCGATTGCCGGTACATTCGGCCGCCTCTGAACACCGATCTGCCGTACTGGACAGGAACGCGCCGCTGCGCCTCGTTGAAGTAAACGATCAGGTAGACGATCGCCAGGCCAATGGCTAACAGCATCGCCACCTGGAACTCCTGGTCACGCAACAGCCATAACTGACCCACGACCTGCGGCAGAGTCGAGACAATACCGGCGAAGATGATCAGCGACAGGCCGTTGCCTATGCCCTTCTCCGTCACCAGTTCACCAAGCCACACCAGCAGCATCGTGCCGGCGGTCATGGCGACGAGGATCGAGACGGTGTTGAGGATGTTGTCGCTGCCGAAGCCGATGCCGGAGATGGCGCCGTCTCCGAACGAGCCGGCGAACAGGTTGATCTGACCGTATCCCTGCAGAAGAGCCAGCGGCACGGTCATGTAGTGCGTGTAGCGGTTGATCGTCTTCCGGCCAGCTTCACCCTCTTGCGAGAGCGCCTTCAGGCTCGGGATGATCGGCGTCAGTATCTGCAGGATGATCGACGCGGTGATGTACGGGTAGACGCCGAGCGCGGCGATGCTCAGGTTGCGCAGCGCGCCACCGCTGAACAGGTCGAGGATGCCGAGGAACGGGTTGGCCTCGAACGCTGCGTCCAGCGCGGCACGGTCCACGCCGGGAACTGGCACGTGGGCGATGAACCGGAACAGGACGAGGATGGCGAGCGTGAAGAGGATGCGGTACCGGAGGTCCGGTATCCGCATGGCGTCGATCATCGCCTGCAGCAGCGCTGGCCGTCCCGAGCCCTCGCTCCGCTGGGCCTGTGCCTGCCTCATCATGGTCTAGATCAACCGCCTTTCGCAGTGCCGATGACTGTCACGGTGCCGCCCGCCTTCTCGATCTTCTCCCGTGCAGTTTGACTGAAGGCATGAGCGGAGACGTTGATCTTCTTCGTGAAGTCACCGCCTCCGAGGACTTTGATCAGGTCTTTCTTGCGCCTCACAACCCTGCGCTCGTGCAGGATCTCAGGCGTCACATCGTCTCCGGACTCGAAAAGCGACTCCAGCTTCGCCAGGTTAACCGGCAGATACTCAACTCTGTTGAGCGGAGTGAAGCCGCGCATGTGGGGTAGCCGCTTAATCAGCGGCAACTGACCACCCTCGAACAGGTACGGCACCTTGCCTCGCGCGGCCTGGCCCTTGTTACCCTTGCCCGAGTACGTGCCGCGACCGCTGCCATCGCCGCGGCCAACTCGACGGCGAGGCCGCTTCGAGCCTCGCGCCGGTTTCAGTTCGTGAAGTCCTGTCATATCAGTGCTTTGATTCCGGTCTTGCCTGTGCAGGCGCGACTACTTCTCGGGTTCGACGTGGACCAGGTGTCCCACTTTTTTCAGCATGCCCTCGATCGCGGGCGACTCTTCCTGGACCACCTGGTGCCGGATGCGCTTGAGACCGAGCGCTTTCAGAGTAGCGCGCTGCCGCGGCTTCGTGCCGATGGAGCTTCTGACCTGCGTTATACGAATCTTGGCCATGAGTAGTTCGTCGGCCCGGCTACGCCTGGGCGGTGGCCGCCTTGCGCTTTGCGATCTCGGCCTGTGGGTCTCGGAGCTGCTTCAGCGCCTCGAGCGTCGCCTTAACAACATTGATCGAGTTGGAGGAGCCGAAGGACTTGGTCAGGACGTCTTTCACACCTGCCGCCTCAAGCACGGCGCGCACGCCGCCGCCGGCTATTACGCCGGTTCCCGGCGCCGCGGGCTTAAGCAACACCGACGATCCGCTGAACCTGTAGGTCACCTCGTGCGGGATGGTCGTGTCCTTCAGCGTTACGGGGATCATGCTCTTGCGGGCGTTGGCCGTGCCTTTGCGGACGGCGTCCGGAACCGCGCCGGCTTTGCCGAGCGCGATGCCCACATTGCCAGCACCGTCGCCGACCACCACCATGGCGTTGAAGGTCAGGTTGCGGCCGCCCTTGACCACCTTGGAGACGCGGCGGATCTTCACGACCTGCTCGACGTATGCCGAGTCTTCCTGGTCGTCCCGTCGTCGGGGTCCGCCTCGCCTGTCCTGTCTCTGATCAGTAACCATCTAGAAGTTCAAACCTCCGGAGCGTGCGCCCTCGGCGAGGGCCTTCACCCGGCCGTGATACTTGTAACCTGCGCGGTCGAATACGACCTGCTTGATGCCGGAGTCGATCGCGCGCTTTGCGATCGCTTCGCCAACGGAGTTCGCGTCGACCTTCTTGTCTTCGCCCTTGCCGGACTCGAGGCTGGACGCAGCGGCCAGCGTGTTGCCTGCCACGTCGTCTATCACCTGCGCGTAGACCTGCTTGTTGGACCGGAAGACCGAGAGGCGCGGACGGTCAGCGGTGCCCGACACCGCCTTCCGGACGCGGCGATGGCGTATAGACCGTCTTCCTGGATCAAATCTTCTGCTCGCCATCGAACTAGACTCCCTTGCCGCCGGCTGCCTTGCCTGCCTTGCGCCGCACGACTTCGCCTTCGTACACAATTCCCTTGCCTGAGTAGGGGTTCGGCTTCCTGATCTTCCTGATCCGTGCCGCCTGCTCGCCAACGAGCTCCTTGTCCGGCCCGCTCACGACAACCCAGGCCTGCCCATCAGCCTTAAGCGTGTTGCTGCCGAGCGGCTCTACGGGAACGGAGTGCGAAAAGCCGAGGCTCAACTCCAGCCCGTTGCCTCGCTGCTGCACCCTGTAACCGGTCCCGATCAGCTGCAGTCGCTTCTGGAAGCCTTCGCTCACACCGACGACCATGTTGTTGACAAGGCTGCGTGTCAGGCCGTGCAGGGCGCGGCTCTCCGGCTCGTCATCCTGCCGGGTGACGTTCAGCACGCCGTTGTCGAGCTTCAACGCCACTTTTGGCGAGAAGCTGCGGCTCAGCTCGCCGAGCTTGCCCTTAACCGACACGGAGTTGTCGTCGATCTTGACGTCAACGCCGGACGGCACATCTATGGGTGAGAATCCTATCCTCGACATCTTCTTATCTCTCTGCGGCTACCAGACGTAGAACAGCAGCTCGCCGCCAACGCCTGTTCTGCGCGCCTCGCGGCCGGTCATAACGCCGTTTGGCGTCGACATGAACGACACGCCAAGCCCACCGAAGTAGCGCGGGATCTCGTTCTTACCGACGTAGACCCGCAGTCCCGGCGTGCTAACGCGTTTCAGGCCCTGGATGACCGGCTCGCTGTCTTCGTAGTAGTTGAGGCTGACGCGGAAAGATTCAGGCTTCTTGGCCGTCTTCTCGACGGTCTCGTAGCTCTTGATGAACCCCTCGGTCTGCATCAGCTTCAGCAGTTCGCCGCGCATACGCGACGCGGGCACGTCGACGGTTTCGTGACGCACCTGTACGGCGTTACGAATCCGGGTCAACATGTCTGAAATTGGGTCTGTTACTGGCAAATCTGTCTCCGCGTCCGGGCAGGGCTAATGGTTGCCTTTTCGTACGCCCGGCAACTGGCCTTTCAGCGCAAGGTCACGCACTGCGATCCTCGAGAGGCCGAAGAACCTCAGGTAGCCGCGTGGCCGTCCGGTGATCTCGCACCTGTTGCGAACCCTCACCGGGCTGGAGTTGAGGGGCAGCATCGCAAGCTGCTGTCGCGCCTGCATGCGCTCTTCAACCGGGCGGCCAAGGTCTTCGGCGATCGCCTTCAGTTCGGCTCGCTTTTCGCCGAACTTCTCGACCAGCCGCTTGCGTCGATTGTTCTTTTCAACTGCAGATTTCTTAGCCATACCTGAACCTAAGCTCCGACCAGGCGAGGGTCATCGAGTCGTACAAACGGAACTCCGAGGAGTTCGAGCAGCCTGCGGCCTTCTTCGTCGGTGCGTGCAGACGTAACCAGGATGATCTGGAGGCCGCGCAGCCTGTCGATCTGATTGTAGTCAATCTCAGGGAAGACAGCCTGGTCTGAGAGGCCGAGTGTGTAGTTGCCGCGGCCGTCGAACGAGTGGCGAGGCACGCCCCGGAAGTCTCGGACTCTTGGCAGCGCGATATTCACGAGCCTGTCGAAGAAGTCCCACATGCGGTTGCCACGGAGGGTGACGGAAGCGCCGATGGTCTGGCCTTCGCGCAGCTTGAACGCAGCGATCGACTTCCGCGCCTTGTTCTCCCGGGCCTTCTGACCGGTGATGATCGAGAGGTCGCCAAGTGCAGCGCTGAGAGCGTTCGACGAGGTCAGAGCCTCACCGAGTCCGATGTTCACGACCACCTTGGTCAGTTCGGGAGCACGCATCCGGTTGTCGTAGCCGAACTCCCGCATGAGGACGGGGTGGACCTCGGTCCTGTAGCTGTCGAGCAGGCGAGGAACAGCGCCAGCGCCGTTCTGCGAGGCGCCGTTGGTCGAAACCTTCGGCACGGCTTTCTCAGCCGCCGCAGCGGGTTTCCTGGCTGCCGATCTCCTCGATGAGGACCGCTTCGCAGCAGGTTTCTTTTCTGCTTCCGGCTCCTCGGCTTCTGTCGCCTCAGCTTCGGCTGCCTTAGCCGGTTCTTTCTTGGCGCGCGAGGTCTTAGCCCGTGTACGTCGAGCGGGCTTTTTGGCCGCGGGCTTCGCGTCGTCAGCGGATTCGGGCTTTTCAGAAGCCTCTTCAGCTTCCGAAGCCGCCGTCGCTTCCTCGGCCTCGTTTTTCACTTCTTCGTCAGGAGCGTTTGCCACGCTTAACCACCCGGACCTTGCGTCCGTCCTCCAGGAACTTGAACTCCGCCCGCCCGGCAACCTGTGTGTCGCTGTCGACCAGCATCAGCTTGCTGAGCGAGATAGGTGACTCACCGTGGACGATCCCCGTTTGAGTCACTCCCTGTTGCTGCTTGATATGTCGCGTCGCCACGTTCACGCCCTCAACGACCGCCGTGCCCTTCTTAGGCTCGACCCGTATCACCTCTCCGCGTACTCCGCGGTCTTTGCCGGATATCACCAGCACCGTGTCGCCCTTTTTGATCCGTTGCGCCATCGGCTAAAGCACCTCGGGAGCCAGCGAGATGATGCGCATGAACTCGCGGTCGCGTAGCTCGCGTGCGACCGGGCCGAATATGCGCGTGCCACGCGGGTTGTTGTCGTCGCCCAGCACCACGCAGGCGTTGTCGTCGAACCGGATGTAGGAGCCGTCGCGCCGACGAATCTCCTTCGCTGTCCTGACGATCACCGCCTTAACGACCTGGTGCATGCGCACGGCGCCGCCCGGCAGCGCGTCTTTGACGGTGCAGGTGATCACATCGCCCAGCGTGGCCGACTTGCGCGCGCTTCCGCCCACGATGTTGATGCAGAGCACCTCTCGTGCGCCGGAGTTGTCGGCTACTTTCAGTCTCGACTCTCGTTGAATCATCTCAGCGTGCGGCTTGCGGCCTATTCCTCTTCACTCTCGGTGCTGTCGCCAAGCGTTTCGCCGGGCATGCGGTCGATCTCGGCCGGCTGCACCTCGGCAACGTCGATCTTCTCGACGATCTCGACGAGCCGCCACCTCTTGGTGCGCGAGATCGGCCTCGACTCCTCCAGTAACACGCGGTCGCCCACCGACGCCGAGTTGGACGGGTCATGCGCAACCAGCCGCGTCAGGCGACGGCGGTTCTTCTTGTAGATCCTGTGCCTCTGCAGCCACGAGACCCCGACGACGATCGTCTGGTCGTTCTTGTCACTCAGGACGGTCCCAAGCTGCCTTCTGCGGTTGCCTGCCAAGCTATTACCTGCTCTTCCTGCTCTACTCGTCGTCGTCCATCTCGGCGACGATCTCGCGTTCACGCAGCACCGTGTTGATGCGTGCGATGGTCTTCCGCGTCTTGCGGATCTCGGTGAAATCTGAGAGCTGCATGGTCGCTCCCCGGAAGCGCAGGTTCATCAACGAGCGCTCCTGGTTTTCGAGCTCCTTCTCCAGCTCATCGTTCTTCAGTTCTCTTACTTCGCTAATTCGCATCTTCGATCACAGTGTGTCGCTGCGGCTGACAATCGTTGTGGGCACCGAAAGCTTGCGTGCCGCACGGCGCAACGCCTCTCGCGCCACTTCTTCCGGCACATCGGACATCTCGTACATCATCCGGCCTCGTCTGACGACGGCGACCCAGTGGTCAACCGCGCCCTTGCCGCCGCCCATCCTGGTCTCGGCCGGACGTGCCGAAACGGGCTTGTCCGGGAAGATCCTGATCCAGATCTTGCCGCCACGCCTCACGTAACCGGAAGCCGCTCGCCGGGCTGCCTCGATCTGCCTGGCGCTCACCCAACCGGGACCGACGGCCTTGAGTCCGTAGTCGCCGAACGCCAGCGTCGAACCGGTCGTGCGCGCGCCCTTCATCCGGCCGCGGTGCTGCTTTCTGAACTTTGTCCTGCGCGGCTGTAACATCAGTTGCTCTCCGCCGGCGCATCGGCGCCGTTTGAGGGCGTTTCGGTCGCCGCTGCTGGCTGTGGCTCGGGAGATTCGGTAGTCCGTGCACGACCGCTTCGAGAGCCGCCGCGGCCGCCTCTGCGTCTCTGTCCCCCGCCACCAGAGTCTCCGCCTCCGCTGCCGCGCTGCTGCTCGGGTGCGGTGCCGAGTGAGAGCCTCGCCATCGACCTGGCGCGCAGGTTCTCGGCGGACGGCACAACGTCGCCCCTATAGATCCACACCTTGATGCCGATGGTGCCGTACGTCGTACGTGCTTCGGACACTGCGTAGTCTATTTCGGCGCGCAGCGTGTGGAGCGGCACCTGGCCGTCCATCTGCTTATCAGTTCTTGCGATGTCCGCGCCGCCGAGACGGCCCGAGACGACGACCTTGATGCCCTTGGCTCCGGACTGCATGGTGCGCTGCATCGCCAGCCGCACGGCCCGTCGATAGGCGACACGCCGTTCGATCTGCTCCGCGATGCTTCGTCCGACCAGCGCGGAGTCGAGTTCCGGCTGGCGCACCTCCTGGATGTTCAGGCGAGCCCGCTTCTCGGTCATCTTTTCCAGCTCGGCGCGCAACTCGTCAACGCGCTGTCCGCCCCGACCGATGATGATTCCAGGGCGAGCCGTGTTGATCGTCACGACAAGGTCCTGCGGGCCGCGCTCGATCTCGATCTTGGAGATGGCGCCGCTATCGCCGAACTGCCCGAGGATCAGCTCGCGTATGGAGTGGTCTTCCGCAGTCAGCCTACGGTACTCACCGCCGCGGTGCGCAAACCAGTGAGCCTGCCAGTCCATCACGCCGCCGAGGCGAAACCCTATTGGGTGCGTCTTCTGTCCCATTAGTCGTTCCTCGCCTCTGCGACTTCGATCGTGAGATGGCACATCGGGTGGTTCCGGGCGCCGGCCCGGCCACGAGACTTCGGTATGTACCGCTTCAGCACCGGTCCCTGGTCCGCCGTGATGCGAACGATCTTCAGATCGTCCCTGTTGAGATAGTCGTTGTTCTCGGCGTTGGCCGCGGCTGACCGGACCGTCTTCAAGACGACTGCAGCCGCAGGGCTGGTCATGTACATCAAACGGCTCTCGGCTTCGGCCACGGAAACACCGCGCACCTGGTCGATCACCAGCCTCATCTTGTACGGCGAAATGCCTATGTTCTTTGATCTTGCGACTGTCATCTGACCGTTACCGAACCGCGCTCGACCTGTCCGACCGGTGACCGCGGAACATGCGCGTCGCCGCGAACTCGCCGAGCCTGTGGCCGACCATGTTCTCTGTGATGAGAACCGGCACATGCTGCTTGCCGTTGTGAACGGCAATCGTCAGGTTCACCATCTCCGGCATGATCATCGAGGACCGCGACCACGTCTGGATGACCTGCCGGCCACCGGAGTTCTGCGCGGCGAGCACCTTCTTCATCAGTTTCGGGTGGACCCACGGTCCTTTTTTGATCGACCTGCTCATATCGGATTCTCGTTAGCGCTGGTGCCTGCGGCGGAGGATGAACTTGTTGGTTCGCTTGTTCTTGCGAGTGCGGTAGCCGAGCGCCGGCTTGCCCCACGGCGTCTTGGGACCCGCCATGCCAACAGGCGCCTTGCCCTCACCACCGCCGTGCGGGTGAGCGGCCGGGTACATGGCCGAGCCTCGGACCTGCGGCCGGCGTCCGCGGTGGCGGTTGCGTCCGGCCTTGCCGAGCTTGGTGTTCTTGTGGTCTGAGTTAGATACCTGGCCGACGGTCGCCATGCACTCGCTGAGGAGCTGTCTCATCTCGCCGGAGGGAAGCCGCACCAGCGTGTAGTCACCCTCATGCGCCATCACCTGCGCGGCCACACCGGCGCTCTTGACCAGTTGGCCGCCGCGGCCGGGATGCGTCTCCAGGTTGTGGACAGTCGTGCCGGTCGGCAGGCTGCCGAGCTTCATGGCGTTGCCGGTCGAGATCGCGCCGGACTCCTGGCTCTGGATAACCGAGCCAACCTTCAACCCTTCCGGCGCGACGATGTAGCGCTTGGTGCCGTCTTCATATCGCACGAGAGCGATGCGGGCCGTGCGGTTCGGGTCGTACTCGATCGACTGCACAGTTGCAGCGCCGGCCTTGTCACGCTTGAAGTCGACGATGCGATAGCGGCGCTTGTGGCCGCCGCCGCGGTGACGCGTCGTGATACGCCCGTGGTGGTTGCGGCCGCCGGTCTTCTTCATCGGAGCCAGGAGAGACTTCTCTGGCTTCGACTTCGTGATATCGCTGAAGTCGTCCGCGATGGTGTCGCGGCGACCGGGCGTTGTTGGCTTGTATTCCTTCAGTCCCATCTCTTACTCGCCTCTAAACGGCAGCGCCCTCAAATAGCTGAATCGAATCGCCGCTCTTAAGCGTCACGATCGCCTTCTTCGTGTCCGGCAACTGCGACCTGTTGCGGCCGTAGGTCTTCACCTTGCCATGCGTGCGAAGCGTGTTGACCGAAGTCACCTCGACGTTGAACGCCGCCTCGATCGCGTGCTTTATGTCCCACTTCGTGGCCTTGAGGTCCACCTTGAAGACGTACTTGCCCTGCTCCTGCAGCGCGGTCGACTTCTCTGTAACGACAGGGCTTTTCAGCACCTGGGACATCTTCATGACGACGCTCCATTGCCCCACAGCTCGTTTACCGACTTCACCGCGTCCTGCGTGATGACAAGGTTCGGATACGAGGTCGCCTGCAGCGCGCTCAGGTTGCGGGCTTCAAGCGTGGAGACTCCGCTGGTGTTGGCGCAGGAAGTCATCACGTTCTCATTCACATCTGTGGTCACGATCAGAGTGCGGCCGTTCAGCTCCAGCGCCGAGACCATGTCGATGATCGAGCGCGTCTTCGGCTCGTCGAATTCCAGTGAGTCGAGCACCACGACCGACTCGCTGCGAACATGGTTGGCGAGGGCGATCCTGAGCGCCTGCCTGCGCATCTTCTTTGGCAGCCGCTGCCTGTAGCTCCGCGGATGCGGGCCGTGCGCGACTCCGCCGTGCCGCAGGTTCGGCGACTTTCTGCTGCCGAGGCGCGCCCGGCCGCCGCCCTTCTGAGCACGCAGCTTCCGGGTCGAGTAGCTGACCTCGGCGCGGGTCAGCGTGTCCTGCGTCCCTTGCCTTCGGTTGGCCTGTTGAGCCACGACGGCCTGATGAAGGAGCGCGTCGTTAGGCGCGGCGCCCCATACGGCGTCGTCAGCCTCGACGTTTCCGACAACCTTGCCGGTTATGTCCTTGACCTCGAGATCCATCTGGCTACGCCTGCTTCTCGATTCTCACTATGCTGTTCCTGTGCCCGGGCACGGAACCGCCTATCAATACAAGGTTCTGCCGAGCATCGGCGAGCACGACCTGGAGGCCGCGCTGCGTGATGCTGGCGGCGCCGTAGTGGCCGGCCATCTTGGTTCCGGGCCAGACACGGCCGGGCGAGCTGCCCGCGCCGATCGATCCCGGCGCGCGGTGCCTGTCGGACTGGCCGTGCGTCTTGGGGCCGCCTGCAAAGCCGTACCGCCGAACACCGCCGGCGAAACCACGGCCTTTCGATATTCCAGAGACCTTGACCTTGTCGCCGGTGTCGAAGAGGTTCGCGAGTATGGTCTGGCCAACCTCAAATTCGCCGAGGTCCTTGACGCTGAACTCCTGCAGGTGGCGGAACCTCCCGCCGGAACGCTCAAGGTGGCCCGCCATCGGCTTGTTCAAATTCTTGGCGGCGAGGAAGCCGACCTGAACAGCTTCGTATCCGTGCCGCGCCTCGGTCTTCACCTGGGTCACAACACACGGGCCGACCTCGATGGCGGTCACCGGTACGGCTCGGCCATCATCTGTGTAGTAGGTCGTCATTCCGATCTTGCGTCCGAGGAGTCCGGCGATCTCCGGCGCCTCTGCCAGCTCTTCTTCCGGCTCTGGCTCGGTGGCTTCCTCTTCGGACTGTTCTTCTTCGTCCTGCTCTGACGTTGCTGCCGGCGTTGCAGGCTCCGAGGATGATTCGGCCTCTTCGGTTTCCTGTTCGGCCTCAGCTACTGCGGGTTCAGGTTCGCCAGTTTCGTCTGCGGACTCACCTTCAGATTCTTCGCTCGCTGCAGGAGCGTCGGCCTCCGACTCCTCTGCAGCGGGTTCGGCTTCTTCATCGCCGGTGTCAGCGGCCGGCTCTTCAGCTGCGGGAGCGTCTTCGGTCTCGCCGGCGGGAGCTTCGGTTGCGTCTGACTCGGACTCGTCCTCAGAAGCGCCTTCATCAGACGACTCTTCGGCCGCGCTGGCCGCCGGCTCGCCAGCAGATTCAGCCTCTGCGGAGTCTGCGTCATCAGACTCTGTGGCGGGTTCTTCAGCTACAGGAGAGTCTTCGGTCTCTGCCGCGGCGGCATCAGACTCCTCGGTTGCGGGCTCTTCTGTCGCAGCTTCCGATGACGACTCAACCTCTGCCTCAGCGGTGGTCTCCTCGTTCTTTTCTCCGGCGTCTTCCTGCTCGGAGTTGTCGCGTCGCTCTTGCTCGTCCATCTCTCTACAGCTTTATCGCGATGTCAACGCCCGCGGGCACGTTGAGCCGGGTCAGCGAGTCGATCGTCTTCGAGCTTGGCTCCAGGATGTCGATCAGGCGCTTGTGCACGCG
>JANQEF010000103.1 GCA_028278465.1 Dehalococcoidia bacterium
ACGAACCTGTCGCGGAACGTCGGTAACGTCACAGGCCAGGCGGTGGCAGCGGCCGTCGTGGTCGGTGTGATGACGGCACGCGGGTTTGACATCCCGCTAAGCGACATCGACGAGATCGCAGGCGCCGGCTCGGCGTTCATCGACGGCTGGAAGGTGGCGTTCATCCTGGTCACAGCCTTCTCCGGGCTGGGGCTGCTGCTGTCTTTCGTCACCAGGCCCGGACCGCGCCAGGAATCCGACGCTTAACGGCTCGCGGTCAAGCGCTCACAGACGGCACGGTCACGACTGGAAGAAAGTCTCGGCGTCGTCCTCTGGATAGAAGCCCAGGTTCTCGTTCGTTTCACGCAGGTCGAAGATGCGGCGGCCGTTGTTGCTGATCACGTACGCAAGCGTGAACTCCCGGTCCACCTCAAGCGCCTTCTGAAACGCGGAAACAAGGTCGCCGCGGCTCAGGTACATGGCGCGAACGTAGTCCTCCGCCGGTGTGCCGAGCGCGGTCAGCGGCGTATCCTCGTCGCCGATCGCTCCGATCCGCATAGCCACGAACTGTACGCCGTGATGCCGGGCGAACAGCCGGCCGTAGATCTCACCTGTGGCCTTCGAAGCGCCGTAGATCGAGCTCGGATTGAAGTAGTCGCCAAGACGCAGCATCACCCGCTGCGACATATCGAGTATCTCCGGCGAAGCGCCCATCGTCTCGCCGTGCTGCGTATGGTTGGTGCTGGCGAAAACCACCTTCTTCACACCGGCGCGCCGTGACTCTTCGAGCACGTTGAATGTGCCGATGATGTTGTTATGGAGCATGCTCTCCCAGCTGCCCGCAGGACTGGGATCGCCGGCGAGGTGAATCACCGCGTCCAGCCCCGAGAATACGCCAGTCATCGCGTCAGCATCCGATACATCCACCACTGTCGAATCGAAGTTCTGCGGAGTCAGCGTGAATGAGCTGATGTCGTGGGAGCCGCCGAGGCCAGCGCGCAGGTATCCGCCGATTCGCCCTTCCGCGCCAGTAATGCCGACCTTCATGCGCTGTCTCCTATCATTGTGCTGCCGGCGAACGGCTCCGGTTCGCCGTCCGTCAATCCAGGAAACGGTAGGTTAGCTGATGGCTCCACTGAAGGTGCTTGTGACCGGCGCGACAGGCCAGGTCGGATACCTCGTCTACTCGAAGTTGATGGCCGACCCGGAACGGTACGAGGTGTACGGGCTGGACCGAAAGCAGGAGCCGTCCGATCGGGTGCCCGGATCGTGGAGCCTCGACTTGCCACGTGATCGCTTTGCTGTCTGCGACCTGTCGGACTTCGACGCGGTGCGCGAGGCCGTTTCCGGCATGGACGTTGTGGCGCACCTTGGCGCCGACCCAGAAGGGCGAGAGTGGGATTCCGTGCTCAACAACAACATCATCGGGACTTACAACGTGTTCGAGGCGAGCCGGCAGGCCGGTGTCGGAAGGGTTGTCGGCGCGAGCAGCATCATGGTGTCGGAGGGCCACCGGCAACAAGAGCCGTACCGGGCGATGATGGAGCGTCGCCACGAGGACGTACCTGACGAGTTCGCGATGATCTCGCCATCGATTCCCGCCGAGCCGACGGGCATCTACGCGGCGAGCAAGGTCTGGCTCGAGTCCCTGGCACGCGTCTATTCGAGCCAGCACGGCATGTCCTGTATCTGCATCAGGATCGGACAGGTTGAGCGTGACCGCCCGCGTCCGCCACAGGGCGCGGACATATACGTGAGCCAGCGAGACATCACCCAGATCTGGCAGAGGGCGATCGACGCGCCTGAGTCGGTCCGCTTCGGCGTCTTCTACGGGATGTCTGACAACCGCTACAGGTGGACAGACATCGAAGAGGCGAAGGAGGTCCTGGGATACGTGCCCGAAGACCGGGCCGAAGACGGCCACGACTACGACTCCTGAATAGCGGACCGAGGAACTCTACATGCCCGGAACGGTTGTGTTCGACGTCAACGAAACCCTGCTCGATCTGACGGCGCTCGACCCGGTGTTCGAGAAGCAGTTCGGCGATGCGCTGATGCGGCGCGAGTGGTTCGCACAGGTGCTCCTGACCTCCATGACCACGACTCTGGTTGGTGACTACTCCGACTTCGCGAGCGTCGGTGCGGCAGCGCTGGGCATGGTGGCGGAGCGTCGCGGTTTGGCCGTTTCCGAGGAGCAGCGGTCGGAGGTGCTGCGCGGGCTCAGGTCGATGCCAGCACATCCGGAGGCGCGTTCGGCCATAGAGGTGCTGAAGTCAGAAGGCTATCGCGTCGTCACGCTCACCAACTCGCCGCCCGCGGTGGTCGAGGCGCAGATCAAGAACGCCGGCCTCGAAGACCTGTTCGATGCCATGCTCTCGGTCGACGCTGTGAAGAAGTTCAAGCCGGCCACCGCGGTCTACGACATGGCGGCAGCGAGCCTCGGCGAAAGTCCCGCAGGCCTTTGGCTGATCGCGGCGCACAACTGGGACACCACCGGCGCCCGAGCTGCCGGCTGGAAGGCAGCGTTCGTGGCGCGACCAGGCATGGTGACCGGCGCGCTGGACCGCGAGCCCACGGTGCGGGCCGCAGACCTCGAAGACGCTGCTCGCCAGATCGCCGAGTTCGACACGAAGTAAGGCGCCGCCTGGACAAAACTGGCGGTTGCCGGAGCTGACTGATGTCTGAAGTACCGGCAGATCGCAGGGAGCTCCGCGCGTTCGCGGCCGACGCGCTGGGCTCGATACGCGATGTGGTGGACCGCTCTCGCAGCTTCGGCCGCAGGTCGGCCACGTGGAAGATCACCGTTCGCGACGGCGAGGCTTTCTACCTGAAGCGCCACGAAGAGCGACGGCTTTTCGAAACAGAGCTAATCGTCTACACGAAGTGGCTGCCAAAGCTGCTGGCCGCCACCGAGCTGAACAGCCCGTCGCTGGTCGCCGTCTCACAGGACCTCGGTGCTCTGCTGTTGACGGAGGCGCCTGGCGAAATCCTCGAAGAGACCGACGCGAGCACCGAGGACCAGATCGCCATGTACTGCGCCGCCGGACGAGTCGCTTCGCAGATCCATCAACTCGATGTCGACCCTCACGAGGCCGGTCCAGAGCGACTGTACGACAGCCTGATATGGGAGCGATACCTGGCCGCAGCCGTCCCGTACCTCGACGCGGGGACCTTGCGGTGGATCGAGCGGACGGTGGCCGATGACGATCTGTTCCACGGCCTAGACATCGTCCCGACCCACGCGGACTTCTCGCCGCGCAACTGGCTGATCGCCCGAGACGGTCCTGCCGTGTCGTTCGGGCTGATCGACTGGGAGCGGGCGCGAGCAGGCTACTGGCCGGAGGATGCGCAGCGTCTCGCCTTCGACTACTGGCTGAAGGAGCCTCGGCTGCGGGAGGCCTACTTCGAGGGATACGGGCGCATGCCCACGCTGGCGGAAGAGCGGCAGATGAACCTGATCTGTCTGGCCAACGCGCTGGGCACGGTTTCGTGGGCTACCGAGCGCGAGGACTTCGAGTTCGCAGAGTTTGGACGCCGGACTATCGAGCTGCTGAGGAGAGAGCTTTCGTGACGTCGTGCCGGTGTAGCGGGACCAGCCTGTACGGTGTCAGCCAGACTGACCAAGCCCTTCGGCCAGCGCGTCCATCAGCGCATTCATCCCTTCCGGAAACTCCGGCGGGCTCGCCTTCGTCAGTCCCATGATGTCGGCAAGCGCACGAAGCGCCGAGACGCGCGCCGACTCCGATCCATCCCCGATGGCGATACACCAGAGCTCGCTCTTGATCTCTTCGATCGACGGCACGTAGAGAGGCTTGCCACGGTCGCCGGGTTGCCGTTCGGCGCCGGATGTGGTCGCGGCTGGATGATCTGAGGCAACGGGCGCCACGTCAGCTTTCTCCGGCTCTCGACCGGCTCCGTTACGACTGCTGTCCCGTTTGCGAGAGGTACTGGAAGCCAATCTGGGTCATCCTCACTGAGCAGTCCACGGCGTCACGCAGAACAGCTTCTCTCGCCGATGCTCCACTGCTCCGCACCCCAACGCAACCCCCTACTGTCACCTCTCCAGTCCCATCCCAGGCCCAGACGGAGGCACCACCAATCCAGAATCACGACCGTGCCACTAATAGTTAACCATTCGGTTATGTATAATGGAGCCCTCTCAACCCAGTGACAGGAGCCGGCAAAGTGGTAAACATCCAGTTTCCAAACGAGAGCGCAGACTACCGCGCGGCCAGGGAGAAGCTGCTCGAGGCAGAGATCGCGCTGAGAGCGCAGGTCGAAGAGGTGGCACGCCAGCGTCGCCAGTTGCCGGCCGGAGGAGCTCTCAAGGAAGACTACGTCTTCGACGAGCTAATCAACGGCGCGGTCCGGCAGGTCCGGTTCTCCGAGATCCTGCCGCCAGACAAGGACACGCTGTTCGTCTACAGCTTCATGTACGGGCCGGAGATGGACGCTGCGTGCCCCATGTGCACCTCGCTGCTCGACGGCCTTGACGGGCAGATGGCGCACATCAGCCAGCGCATCGGCGCCGTGGTCGTCGCAAAGAATCCAATTCACAAGATTCACGAGCACGCGACGTCCCGAGGTTGGAGCGAACTGCGCCTGCTGTCCTCGGCTGACAACAGCTACAACGTCGACTACTACGGCGAGGTCGACGGCAATCAGCAGACGATGATCAACGTCTTCAAACGGGATGCGGACAGCCCGAACGGGTTCACGCACTTCTGGGCAAGCGAGATGGCGTTCGCTCCGACCGAGCCAGGGCAGAACATGCGCCACACCGACATGCTGTGGCCGCTGTGGAACGTGCTGGACGTCACACCCGAGGGACGCGGCGACTGGTATCCCGCGCTGTCGTACTCGCAGCCGGTGACTTTCGGGGCTCTCTAGGCGACTCACGCCGCGGCGCTGGCCTCAAGCAGGACCGGTCGTGCCGGTACAATCTGCGTCTCGAACCGCTACCACGCTCTTGAGGACGACAGATGCCGAAGATCCTGCTTGCCGGATTCATGCTCGAGATCTCGAGTTTCAACCCGATCGAGTATCACTACGAGTCGTTCAAGATCCACCGCGTTGAAGAGATCATCATGAGCAGCCGCGGTGAGAACACGGAGTATGGCGGCGCGCTGGAGGTCCTCGAAGCTGCGGGTTGTGAACTGGTTCCAGCCTGGCACGCCGGTGGTGACGCGGCCGGCCCGCTCGCCCATGCCGACTACCTGCGCCTGATGGACGAGTTCAAAGAGGCCACAAAGCCTCACGCCGGGAAGATCGACGGCGTCTACTTCCGCCTCCACGGCTCGAACGGGACTCCTGAAGAGTTCGACCCCGAAGGCAACCTGCTGGAAGAGGCCCGCAGGATCCTCGGCGAGGAAGTTCCAATCGTGGTCTCGCTCGACCTGCACGGCGTCCTGACGGCGAAGATGATGACGCACGCCGATGCGATCGTTTCGTACCACACCTACCCGCATGTCGACTTCGCAGACACCGGAAAGCGCACGTGCGAACTGCTGCTCCGGATCATCAACGACGGCGTGAAGCCGGTTGGCGTGCGGGTGCGGATCCCGGCGATCGTGCGCGGCAATGAGTTGAAGACCGAAACGGGCCTGTTCGGCTCCCAGATCCGCTATGCGAAAGAGCTTCAGCAGAACCCCGAAGTGCTGTCCGCCGGCTTCCTGATCTGCAACCCGTTCACCGATGTGCCGGAGCTCTGCTCGCAGGCGTTCGTGTACACGGACGGCAATGCTGAGCTGGCGGAAGCCGGTGCGCTCAAGATGGCAAACGACTTCTGGCCAAACCGCTCGAAGATGCAGGCGGAGCTGATCGGCCTGGAAGACGCCGTACGGAAAGCGGCGGGCATGGCAGGTCCTGTCGCGCTCACAGACGCCGCCGATGCGACAAGTTCGGGCGCCTCCGGGAACTCCAACGCGATCGTGGCGGAGATGGTCCGGCAGGGTTACCCGCACACCGTGCTGGCACCGGTCTGCGAGCCGAGTCTGGCGCAGCAAGCCCACGATGCCGGTGAAGGCGGAAAGATCACCGCCGGCTGGGGTGGGGCCCTCGATCCGCGGTACACACCTCTAGAGATGGAGTTCGAGGTCGTCTCGCTGTCCGAAGGGCCGTTCGAGCTTGAGACGTGGATATTCACCCAGAACCCCGGCAAGATGGCGGTGCTGCGCAGCGGTAACTACACGATTGTCGCCACCGAGAGACCGGTCATGCACGTCGACCGTGCGCTGTTCCTGGTCAACGGTCTCGACCCGAAAAACTTCCACTCGACGGTGGTCAAGTCGCCGCACTGCGAGCCACAGTTCTTCGACGACTGGGTCGAGGCCAACCTCAACGTCGACGCGCCCGGCGCGACGTCGGCGAACCTGCCTTCACTCGGCCACACGATCTGCGAGCGGCCAATGTACCCGATGGAGCCGGACACCGTCTTCACGCCAAGCCCCGAGCGCTTCTCTCGCAGTGGCTAGAGGTCGAAGACCGTCCCACCCACGGCCACGTCGCTTCGTCTGCCCGGCAACTGGAGCAGGGCGCGTCTAGGGTCGAACTGCTCGGTCAGGAACTGGTTGAACGTGAGCGTCGGCTCCAGCCCTTCGCGTATCTGGCCGCCCAGCGCTCCGAGGAACCGGTTGAAGGTCGGAGCGAAAAGCCCCTGGAACTGCAGATCGAGCCCTGGCGAGCTGGCGAAAGGCGAGATCGACTGAAATAGCGTCCGCTCGCCGATGTCCGTCGATTCCAGCAGGCTCAGGAACGCGTCTCTGATCTCAGGATCGATGAGCGCCTCGTCGAACTCGCTGCCTGTAGCCGGGATCTGTTGGCTGACCATCTACTTCACCTGCTGTTGCGTCACTTGGCGGTCTTCTCCAGAGTCAATCCTCAGGCCGGCAGCAGGTTCTGCTGTCGTGCGAACTGCAGGAAGTCGGTGCCGGATTCGCCCTGGGCGAGCTGTCTTTCGAGCTCCCGGAAAAGGCGTGCATTCGACGGCAGCAGCCTCGATGCTACGAACGAGCCAAACCGGTCCGCGGCAGCCGCTCGCGCCAGTCGAAACACGTCACCTGCGTCTCCACGGCCTCTGCTGGTAGCGATATC
>JANQEF010000191.1 GCA_028278465.1 Dehalococcoidia bacterium
AAGGAGCAGTACGACGACTTCGGGCCGGAGGAACTCCAGGAGCGGCGCGCCCACTGGGCCCGGACGTCGCCGGACGCGTACGTCGGGACGCTCTACGGACTGCGAGACAAGCGCAACACGCTGCCCGAACTGATAGCGCTAGGCAAGCCGATGCTGATCATTCACGGCGAGCGAGACGAAAAGTCGATTAGTGACGAGTCGGCCGCAGCACACAAGGTGATGGACTCGAGCACCTATCACATCGTGCCGGACGCCGAGCATTTCGCACACGAGGACAACCCTGCCGACTTTCTTGCCGCGGTGCAGCGCTTCCTGGAGCCGTGGGTCTAGCGGGCGGCCGCCACCTTCACGCAAATTTGCGGCTAGACTGCGCCGTACACCGAATCTCCGGCCCACTACCGCAACGAAGGACAGAAAGAATGACCATCAGAGGCATCCGCTTCCTCGGCGAATCGCAGTCCGAGACCACCGACTTTCCGGACCTAGAGCCCGGGCCGAACGAGGTGCTGGTGAAGCTGCGCTCGTCAGGTCTCTGCGGCTCGGACCTGCGGCGCTACAGGGAGCAGCCTTCGGATGAAGAGGCCACGTGGGTGCGGCCGGGCCACGAGCCGTGCGGCGAGGTGGTGGCGCTTGGCCCCGGCGTGACGCAGGTGGCGGTCGGCGACCGCATCATGCAGCACCACTACGACGGCTGTCTGCGGTGCGACTACTGCCGCACGGGCTGGCAGCAGCTGTGCCCGGTGCAGGAGAAGCGTGGCTACTACGGTGGCACCCGACACGGCGGCCACGGCGACTACATGACGGCGCACGAGTCGACATGCGTGCCGATGCCGGACGAGGTGTCGTTCGAGGAGGGCGCCTATCTCGCCTGCGGCGCAAGCACGGCGTTTCACGCCCTCAAGAAGCTCGATGTATCGGGTCGGGACGTGCTGGCGGTGTTCGGTCAGGGTCCGGTGGGGCTGGCGGCGACGATGTTCGGCGAGGCGATGGGAGCGCGGGTGATAGCGGTTGATGTGAACTCCGAGCGGCTCGCGATGGCTGAGGATGCAGGCGCGTGGAAGGCTATCGACAACTCGGATGGGTCGGCCGTGGAGCAGATCAGAGACCTGACGCATGGCGAGGGTGCGGATGCGACGCTGGAGGCGGCCGGGCTGCCGGTGACGCGGGTCGCTGCGGCCGAGGCGGCCCGGGTGTTCGGCCGGGCGTGCCTGGTGGGGGAGGGCGGCGAGGTGACGTATGAGCCGACGCCGCACATCATCCACAGGCATCTGACGCTGATCGGGTCGTGGACGTTCTCAACGTTCGGGCTGGCTGAGGCTGCGCAGTTCGTGGCCGACCGGCAGGTGCCGCTGCGCTCGCTGATCACCGAGACCTGTTCGATCGAGGAAGCGCCAGAAGCCTACATCCGCTTCGCCGCCGGAACCCCCGGCAAGTTCGCAATAAGCTGGGACGGGTAGGTGTGGCCGTCCTCCCTCCCAGCTTGGGAGGGAGCTAGAGGGAGGGTCGTCTGTGACGCGCCCTGTGTTCCAGGTGCGCGGTCACCTTTTCCAACACTCCAGTCAGATTTCCAAGCACTTCCGAGTTCCAAAACCGCATGAGTGTGTAGCCCCGATCCTCCAGGTATTTTGTTCGAGAGAAGTCGTACTCCCGCTGAAGATCATGTTGCCCGCCATCCACTTCGATCACTAGCCGCTCTTTGCGGCAACAGAAATCTACTACGTAGTCGTCTATCGGATACTGCCGAGTGAAGCGGTAGCCGTGGAACTGCTTGCTGCGAAGCGATCGCCAAAGCCTTCTCTCTGCGACGGTCTGGTTGGCCCGTAGTTGTTTTGCTCTAGTGGTAGTTTGACGCACGTGGCCAGTGTCACATTAAGCGTTTGAGAACTTTTAGCCCGGTGTCACTGACGACCCTCCCTCTAACTCGCGCCCAGAGGGCACCCGAAGCTGGGAGGGAGGACCTCTCGCCCTACGCATTCCGTCGCTAACCCGCCGTTTTCGCAACCCGTGCTTGCTACACACTGCGACTGTCGCAGCAACTTGCGTTGTGCGCCTCCAGTTGTTACGAAAAACGAGCAGATAACATCCGTGCGCTTCGCAAAAGGTGTATAATTAAAAGTTGCGCACATGCAGCACCGGCAAAATCGCTTGTCGGGCTAAATGCGGCGGCGTTCAGGACACTGCGAAGGTGGAACCGTGGCCGGTTTTCCCGGCATCTAACTGGGTGAAAGCCACCATTACGCAGAATTAAAGGCGCCGTGCAGCATGGTCACGGGCTATGCGCGCGCAGTGCGGCAGACGCATACGTACGAACGATGCGAACGCAGCTGCACAGATATCGAAAGGACATCGCTTAATTGTCCGTTACAGAACGAGGTATCGACGGCGAGGAAGACGAGGTCATCGGGACCGGCTACTCCTCCGCCTCCTCACTGACCGACGACGACGACGAGGCGAACCAGGGCTCGAACGACTCACCGAGCGCCCTCACACGTTCCGAGCTGGACATGTGGGAGGCCGCCCGTAACGTCGAAGCCGCGGGCCAGCTCGCACAGATGCTGGAGCCTGACCAGTCTGAGCTAACCGAAGACACGGTCAGGATGTACCTGCGCGAGATCGGCCGCGTCGCTCTGCTGACAGCAGACGACGAAGTGGTGCTGGCACGCGCCGTTGAACTGGCGCAGTGGCTCGACCAGATCGAGAAGGAGATCGTCGGCGAGGAGCAGGCTTCTGAGGAGACGCCCGCGCCTGCGCCCGAGATCGTGACCGCTGAAGTCCTGCGAAGGCTCGGCTCAGCGGCCGAGACGGCGAACTTCGTCGCGAAGTTCCACGGCATCTCGACTCCGCTGGCGCTCTCGGCCATCATCTCGGATCCGACGCTGCGGACCGTGCTCGACGGCCGGCGCGACGAAGAGCTGATCAACTACATCTCAGACGCCATCGGCGTGGAGCCGGACGACGCGCACAAGCTGCTCGTTGAACTCTCCGTGCTGCCGCGGCTCGTGCCGCCCGACCTCACAGAACTGGTCGGCCAGGACCCGGCGCTCGACAAGGTGCCGGACGAGGTCGAAGGCAGCCTTGGCAAGGCGCTTCCGCCGCTCTCGAACGTGCTGCATTCACACTTCATGCGGGTGCAAGACGAGGGCGAGAAGGCGCGACGCCACCTCGGTGAGGCGAACCTGAGGCTCGTGGTTTCGGTTGCGAAGAAGCACCTGAACCGCGGGCTGTCGATGCTCGACCTGATCCAGGAGGGCAACATCGGCCTGATGCGGGCGATCGAGAAGTTCGATTTCCGCAAGGGCTTCAAGTTCTCAACGTACGCCACGTGGTGGATCAGGCAGGGAATCACCCGCGCCATCGCAGACCAGGCGCGCACCATCCGCATCCCGGTTCACGTCGTCGAGACGCTGAACAAGATCATGCGGGCAAGGCGTGAGCTCGGACAGGAACTGAACCGCGAGCCGACGGTCGAGGAGCTTGCCGAACGGGTCGAGCTGCCGATCGAGCGGGTTGCGGAGATCCTGCAGATGTCGCAGGAGCCGGTTTCGCTGGAGACGCCGATCGGTGAGGATGCCGAGAATGAGCTTGGCGACCTGATCGAGGACCGCGGCGCGCCGGCTCCGGCCGATGTGGCTGCGCAGTCGTCTATGCGTGAGCAGGTTGACCGCGCTCTGGCGCACCTGAGTGAGCGTGAGCGCCGGGTGCTTGAGCTTCGCTTCGGCCTTGCTGACGGGCGCCCGCGAACGCTCGAGGAAATCGGCGGCGAGCTTTCGCTGACACGTGAGCGCATCCGCCAGATCGAACGCAAGGCCCTCGGCCGCCTGCGAGGCGATTCGCACGTAGCGGAGCTAAGGGAGCTGCTGGCGTAAAGGTCTGACTGGTCGATGCCGTTACCGAGTAGCCGACAACGAGAAGAGGCCCCGGAAAATCCGGGGCCTCTTCTTTTCGATTGGGGTGTTGACACACAAGAGTGTGTGGTTACACGACCGCTTGTGGTTGGGCTCCGATACCAAGCTTCCAGAGGATCTGCTCAGCAGTCGCCCTGCGTGTAGGCTGCCGGGTGACGATGTCAGTACCCTGCATGCAGATGCCCTGCCATTCCGGGTTGATCTTTCGCCAGTCGATGCCCCTCAGTGGCTCCAACTGCCGCTTCCAGTCGCCTCCGACCTCGCCCAAAGTGCCCCCGACCCATCCTAGAGCCCAAAGCACCAGAGCGTAGGAAGAAAGGTAGTCAACTCGGGCCTCTGCGGGACGCAGAACACCCGCGACGATGTCAGGCCAAGGCTCTACCAGTTTCGCGACGTGATTCCAGAAATCAACCGCGAATGATTTCGCCTCATCGTAGTCAGTGTCACTGATCGACTGCGGCAGGTCACCGAGTAACTGAGAGTTCGCCCGCTGAAGTCCTGACAGGCTCGCGAACGCGGCCGATCTGATGGATAGAGCGACTCTTTCTTTATCGGTTCGGCCCTTGAACAGTTCAACCTCGTCGGCGCAGGCATTGGTGATCCTGTTCACCGGCACTCGGTGGTCGAACAGAGTGTCCAGTGAGTGCGAAGTCTTCTGAACAGTCCGATTAAGGTCCGAGAAGATCTGCTGGCTTCGTTCCAAGCCACCATCGGGCAGAATCACGACGCTGAGAGCATCAGTCTTCAGAGAGGGTTCCGATTTCAGCGCTTCTTCAATACCGGCGACTCGGTGCTGCCCGTCGTTGACGATCCACTCAGCCTCCATCGGGAGTCGTAGCACGCCGATATCTTTGTTGAGTTCGGACGACTGGAATTCCAAGTCTTCAGCGTTGACGGACACCGTGATGGACGAAAAGAGGTAGTCGTCGTTGCTGAGGACGTAGTCGGCGATCTCAGGAACACGGTTCTTTTTTAGCGCTCGTTGGGTGCGCTGCTCCACGGGAAACGTTCCCATGCGTTCTGGATCGTAGAGAAACAACTTCACCACAACTCCCATCGGAATGTTGGCCGTGAAAAAGTCGGTCTCTCCCATCCTGCCTCTAGTGGCCGGTATGGTCAGTACGTTGAGGTCCATGTCAAAGCTCCTTGTCGTTAGTTTTTGGATGGAACTCTATGCTGCGTACAGAAGATTAGCATATACTACATTTATCTGTCAAATACTACATAAATATTCACATACAGTAAGTATCGGTGGGTGTACTGACGTATCTATATTCCGTACAGCAGTACTTGATTACTATACCGCGCTGGCGCGGGAACGGATCCGCCAGATCGAACGCAAGGCTCTCGGCCGCCTGCGAGGCGACTCGCACGTAGCGGAACTAAGGGAGTTGCTGGCGTAACTTTGGTAGGGGCGCCGCTCGCTGCCGCCCGGTGACGCCTAAGGCGGTACGACCCGTCATTCCG
>JANQEF010000201.1 GCA_028278465.1 Dehalococcoidia bacterium
TCCGACGTCGGCTCCCGCTGCCACCCCGACGCCGGTGATGGCAAAGCCGACCACAGCTCCGGCGGCGACAAGCATCGCACCTCAGCCAACCGCGACCACCGTGCCGACGCCGGGCGCGTTGCCCGAGCTGCCCGGCTTCTCAACGCCCACTCCTGTCCCAACACGGCCCGCTCCGACCGCGACGCGGGACTCCTCGACGGCCCCAACAGCGACCAGGCCGCCGGACACGGGACCGGTAGCTACGCCCACGCGGCCAGCCGCCACTGCGACGCCACGGTCCGGCGGAACAGACCCGACGCTCCCGCCCATCGAGCTCCAGTCCACGGACCTCTCGAAGTTCGATGGCGGAACTCTAGTCAGCAACGACGGCGACGTGGAGCTTGGTGTGCTTTTACCCGTGACGCAGGCCGTCAACTCGATCTGCGACAACCTGTTGGACGGCGGCGCGGCCTTCGGCCCCAACAGCATCCTCAACGACTTTTCCGTCTACGGCGGGCCGTTCGGCACGCACAGCCCGTTCAACCCTGACTCGCTCACACCGCCGCAGATCCTCGTCGACGGCGTCGTGGTCGGGAACCTGACCGTCTCACCGTTCCTCACCGATCCCGTCGATCCGGCCGCCCTGCTCGAGCACCTGGGCTGCCCGGTCGACTCGGCCTGATTTCAAGTCAACGCAACCAGTAACCGAAAGAAACGCCCACACCAGCGTCCGCAACACCCAGGAGATCAAGATGAAAACGCTTTCGACATTTCACACCGACAGGAACGCGCTGCGCACGCTGCTGCTGGCGATGATCGCGGTGGCGGCCATCGTTATGGCCGTGACGCTCGTGCTCCGCTCGGGCGGTGACTCCACGCCTGTTGCTGCAGACAGCGCTTCTGCGCCTTCATCCGCTCCAGCGCCCGCGGCCTACATCAAGTTCGACGGAGTCGACGGCGAGGCCAAAGATCGCGATCGCGGGGGATGGTCAGACATCCTGTCGTTCAGCCACGGGATCTCCAGGCCGATGACTGCGGGAGCAACAGGCGCAACTCGCCAGCGCGGCGACGTGACGCTCGGAGATCTTGTGGTGGTCAAGGAGTTGGACAAGTCTTCGCCGAAGCTGATGGAGGCTCTGACCACCGGCAACATCTTCCCGAGCATCACGCTGGACGTAGCCCGCTCTTCATCAGACGGCGGCCGAACCACGTACCTCCAGTGGGAACTGACTAACGTGATGGTCACCAACTACCGTGTCGGCGGCGCTACGTCTGGAGACGACCGGCCGACTGAGACGATTTCGCTCAACTACGAGGAGATCAAGGTCACCTACACCGAGCAGGACGCTGCGACCGGCGCCACCAAGGGCAACGTCGAGTACAACTGGAAGGTGGAGGAAGGCACGAAATAGGCCTTCTGGAGCCAAGGAATCCGCAAGGAAACGCCCGGTCGCTTGGCCCAGCATTTTCGCGTCAGGCGGTGAAGTAGCTGCCGCCGTTCGGCGAGATCGTTTGGCCCGTCATGTAGCTCTGCTCGTCTGAGGCGAGCATCACGGCGAGACTTGAGACGTCAGCTACCTGTCCCGGTCTCTTAAGCAGCGTCAACCCGACCACCTTCGCTCCGCCGCCTGAGCGCAGCTCCTCGCGGGTGAGATCGGTCTCGATGATGCCGGGAGCGATGGAGTTGACGAGGATGTTGTGCTCAGCGCCCCAGCGGGCGAGGACCTGCGTAAGCGAGATGAGACCGGCCTTGGACGCTGCGTAGTGCGCGGTTGTCGGCCCGCCGTAGAGGCCGCTGACCGAGGCGATGTTGATGATCCGGCCGCCGCTACCGGAAACCATGTGCGGCAGCACCTCCTGCGACACCAGGAACGGCCCCTTCAGGTTGACGGCCATGATCTCGTCCCAGTCGGCCTCGGTCACGGTGTCGATCGGGCCCTGCCGGTTGATCCCGGCATTGTTGACCAGGACGTCGATACGGCCTTCTGCGGCGGCGATGGCGTCTGTCCAGGCCTTGATCGAGTCCCGGCTGGTGACCTCGACCTCGTGGACGTGCGCGGTTGCACCGGCCTCTTCGATCAGCTTCGCAGTCTCTTGGGCATAGTCGGGCCGCGATGTGTAGGAGATGGCGACGGCCTTCGCTCCCTCTTCGGCGAATGCGACAGCCATCGCCTTGCCGAGCCCGCGCCCGCCACCGGTGACCAGGCACACCTTGTCTTTGAGTCTGTTCATTTCTCGATCTTTCGAGGGCGCGAGCGCCCGTCAGGTTCTTGTTCGTGGTGCTTCAGCGCTGCTCAGCCAGCGGGCTAGCAATCATCGCCACCAGGTGAACGAGGCTCCGCCTCTCTCACTTCCACCTCACCTCGCCGGGCTCCAGCTCCTTGATCCACAGCCCTGCGCCCTCGCGGCGCGGGAACGGGAAGCCCGGCTTGCGGTCCGGCGGGTTGTCCTGCAGCGCCTTCAGCTTCGCCTCATCCACGGTGATGCCAAGGCCCGGCTCATTGCCCATCACGATCCAGCCGTCCTCGATGTGGTTGTCCCAGCTGGCGAACGCCTTCTCGCGGCCCGGGTCGACCACCTCCATCATGTTGTGGTTGGGCAGGGCGGCGGCCAGGTGCGCCATGAAGTTCGCCGCGCAGTTCATCATCGTCACCGGGATCTCGTAGGCGTAGCACATGTTCGCCACCTGCCGTGCGCCGGTGATGCCGGAGTGGCCGACGCCGATGTTCGCGATGTCTATCGCCTGCTGCGATATCAGCGGAGACATCTGGCCGATGTCGTTCAGGTTCTCGCCGGAAGCCACCGCCGCGGTGATGCCGCGCGAAACTTGCCTGAGACCGTCGAAGTCCCACCTGCGAGCCGGCTCCTCGGCCCAGAAGATGTCGAACTTCTCCTCGATCTGGTTGATGTAGCGGATCGCCTGCTTCGGCGACCAGTACTCGTTGGTGTCGATATTCAGGTACGGCCGTTCCTTCGCCTTCGAGAGCGCGTCCCTCACGATGCCTAGGCGCCGCAGATCGTCGTCCATCGAGAGGCCGATCTTCACCTTGCCGCCCTCAACGCCAACGTCTGCCATCCGAGAGAAGAACGCGTGAAGCTCGTCGTCGGTCAGGTTGTAGCCGATATCTGAGGCGTAGGCCTTGGCCCGGCCCTCCAGCGCGCCCAGTGTCTTCCACACGGGCTCGTCGTTCAGCTTCGCCTTGAGGTCCCACAGCGCCACATCGATGGCGGCGATGGCGCCGTTGACCGCACCCTCATTGCCGCCCTTGTGGACCCAGTCGACCATTTTGCGCCAGAGCCCGACGACGCCACGCGGGTCTTCGCCTTCGATCAGGTGGAACAGGCCTTCGACGGCGGAGTTGCCCGCCGGCGCGATGCCTGAGACGCCCTCATCGGTCTCGATCCACAGGATCGCCGAGCTCATCAGGTCGTCGCCCTTCGGGTAGTTGGCGTCGCCTATCGCCCGGTCCATCTGCTGGACGTACTGTTCGAGCCTGTATCCGGTGATCTTCATGTTTTGTCTCTTGCGGTTGGAAAAGCGTTTCGCGGTGGGTTATGGAGATAGTTTCTGGCTCAGACCTTCGCCGTGTTGCGGGCTACGTGAGCCGGCACGAAGGCGTCGTCGTCCGCTGCAGCCGCAGCCTTCTCTTCCTCGGTCGGCAGGAACTCCCACAGACCGGCTCCCGGGCGACGGCCGAACGGGCTGGGACCGGCGCCGAAGGAGACTCGCTCCGTCG
>JANQEF010000202.1 GCA_028278465.1 Dehalococcoidia bacterium
GGCGTGAGGGGGACCTCGCCATCGATGAACACGAGGCGCTCGCGTCCGTCCTCATCAATGCTGACTGGCAGTGGGACGCCCTCGAATCCGGCGTGCCTCACCGCCCGCAGGAAGGCGTGTATCGAACCCGAGTGCGGATTCGAGGGGCGAAGGACATGCGGACCGATGCGGACGACCTGCCCCGCGTTCGCGATCCCGCCGTCGAGCTGCTGCTCAGCCACTCCGGCCAGTATGACACGATTCGTCGCCGCCGCCGGGGGCCTAGCTGGTTGGGGATCCAGCCCCGGTTTCCCACACAGCGAGCTTGAGCTTGTGGGTCCTGTCAGCAGATTCGAGCTGCCGAGTCTCCGGGGCAGCGTGCGAAGTGGGGGCGTGGTGCCGCCTAACAAGGCGCTGCAGCTGACGTGGCACAGCGCGTTCCAATCGACCCTGGTAGCCTTCTGGCATTGACCCCGGATGACTCAGCGAGCGTCGGCGGCCTGTGCCACGCAGCTGAGCGCCTGAATCGTTGGGCGGCAAGCGAACCATCAAGGTCGGAAGGTACTGCGCACACTGCACCGACACACTGGCTGACGAGTTGATGCGCGATGCAACAGCGTAGCAGCAGGAATGCGCAAGCAGTTGCGGCGATCCGGGCCGCACATCGGCGATACGATTCGCCGCTCATCTATGATGATCCATGCGCCTATCGGCTCTGTGGGTCTGCTTGGCGTGCTGTGGTTCGGTTCCGCGCCTTGCACGCGCTCGTGTTCGGGAGGCTCCTACACGTCCTCCGTCCGGTCCATGGACAGCTGCTCGCTCGCGCGCGGTTCGCCGAGGATCACCTCGAGGGGGCCGTCCGCCGAGGCGTCGGCCAATACATCGTACTGGGTGCCGGGTTCGATTCCTTCGCAGTACGCCTGCCCGCTTGGGCGAGGAAGCTGCGCGTCTTCGAGCTGGACCGTCCCCAGACGCTGGAGGAGAAGCGACGACGACTCGAGCGCGCCGGCCTGAGCTGCCCAGACAATCTCGAGTTCGTGCCCATCGACTTCGAGCACCAGTCGATCGACGAGGTACTCGCGCGCTCGAGCTTCATCCCCGCGGAGCCGTCCTTCTTCAGCTGGCTTGGAGTCGTCGTCTACCTGACTTCCGACGCGATCGACACGGCGCTGCGATCGATCCAGTCCGTCGGGGCGCCAGGTAGCGAGTTGGTGTTCGACTACATGCTGCCCGACCACCTCGTAGACCCGCAAGAGCGGAGCGTCATCGACTTCGTTCGCCGACTCGGCGTGCGACGAGGTGAGCCCTACGTCAGCTACTTCGAGCCACCGCAGATCGCGACGACATTGTCGGAGAGGGGCTTTCGGGTGCTAGAGGATGTCTCGCCGAGCAGCCAGCACGCGAGGTACTTCTCCAGTCGGGAAGACGATCTTCGGCCTTGGGCGTCATCGCACTTCATTCACGCCGAGAGGTCATAGGCCGAGCCTGGCCGGACGAACATGCCACGCTGCCGGCGAACGGACCCGAGGTCGCGCAGGTAGGCAAACACCCGACCGACATGCCGCCCAACAAGCCGTTGCAGCGGGCGTAGCAACGCTGTGTCGGTATCACGCGCGTTATAATCGCGGAGTCCCAGGCGTCAAGCGCCGCGGTGCAAGGTTGTGCCACGCCGCTGAACGCCGATCCGTTGGGCGGCTACGCCGTGGACGGCCTCCGCCGAATCGACGAGATCATGACACCCGAACGAGCCAGATGGGCGCGAACCTCCCGAGTGAGCGAGGGGTACTTTTGCCGAAACCTCGCCCAAGCATGCGCCGATGCATGGGGAACTGACGGGGGCTCCAACCAGTACGCCGGAACGGAGATCTGCGTCGCCGCTGCCCGTGCCCTCGGTGACGAGTACCCGACCGGCTGGGACGACTAGAGCCGCGGACTGGTGCCCCGAGCGCCGCCTAACTCGCGGCTGCAGCGGACCGGCTACCCGTGTGGCCAACCGGCCCGTGGTAGGCTTGCGGGACCAAGAGGCGAGTCAGGGCTCACGGTGGCGTGTGCCGCTGGCCGCTGAGCCGCCATGCCGTTAGGCAGTGTCACGGCAGACATGTCCGAAACACAGAGTCGCAGACCGGCGCTTCTCGGAGCCCTCGCCTTGGCGGGAGTATCTTGGGGCGTGGCAGCAGGCTACGTCGCAGCGCACGACGGATTCGGCTCCGGCGACCTCCCTGGGTTTGCGTTCTGGTCTCTCCTGCTGGCTCTTCCGGCCTATCCAATCCTCCGCATCTTCGACCGCCGATCCGCAAACTGGAGCACGGCATCCACCTATCTCGCAGTCGCCGTACTCGGCACGCTCGCGGCGCTGGCCTCAACGTCTGCGGTCGCACTCATCATTGGCGGGTGGATTGGAGCTTTCAGCTTTCCCGTCTTCTTCTGTTGGCTCACCGGAGCCCTGACCGCGTTCGCCTGCGTCCCGCTGCTGCGGCGCCCGGCCACATGGCTCTGCGCCCTCCCGACCGTTGCTCTGCCGATCGTCGGCATGGTTGCCCTTCTTCGCGTCGCATTGGCCCAGCCGGCGGATCTGCTCGTCCATATCGCCCATGGAACGACTCCACAACAAATCGAGACGATCTGGACGGACGTGCTTGGTACACCTCATCCCTCCGGCCGCGGTCATTCTCACATCGAAGGCGTAGGTTCGATCTCGCGATCCGATGGCGGCGGTGAAGCCCGGATTCGGGTGTCCTTCCGACACGGAACATGTGCTGAGCGCCGCGCCGAGGTAGTACAGCGAGTCCTCGCTTCTCCTCTCGTAGCTCGCACCTCAGATCTCGAGCCAAGCGCAGGTGGCGAGTTCCGCGTCGACATGGCGCCGATCTTGGAGCCAGAATGAGGGCGCCGGCCAACAAGGGCTTGCAGCTGACAACAGACAGCTTTGGTTCCAGAGTTCAGTAGCATTCCGGCGTCGGAGCTTCTGTGGCTCAGCGCTGGCGGTCAGCGCCATCGGTTGCAACCAAAGCCCGGGTCCTTAGAAGGCAGGATCGTGAACTGGGACGCTCTCGGAGCAGTAGCGGAGCTAGTGGGTGCGATCGGCGTCGTAGCCTCCCTCGTCTACCTCGCGAGTCAGATCCGCCACAACTCTCGTTCTGTCGAAGCGGCGACGAGTCACTCAATCGCCCGCGCCCGGAATGAGATCAACATGACTCTCGCCGGCAACCCGGAGTTGTCCGAGTTGCTGTTGCGCGGCGCGGAAGACTACGAATCCCTCGGGCTCGCCGAACGCCAGCGCTACAACGCGTATATGTCAGGCATGCTCAACACGTTCGAGGATTCGTATGTACAGTACTCGAAGGGCCT
>JANQEF010000219.1 GCA_028278465.1 Dehalococcoidia bacterium
TCGAACTCCGGGCTTATCTCGTGCGGCGGGAACTGCTGGTTAGAGCGCTTGATCTGCAGGAACTGCGGGTTCGGCGGGATGAAGCTCGCCGTGTCAACGACTTCTCCGACGCCAACTGCGACGCCGTAGCGCGACAGGAAGGCGAGCACCGAATCGGGGGTCGTGTCAGGCTCGATCAGGAGCAGGACCGAGCCGCCGGTGCGTGCGTACTCGCGCAGAATCTGCTCGCCGGTCTCTGAAAACTCCTGCGTCGGGTCGGCGAAGATCACGACGGCCGGCCATGCCTCGGGCTCGGCGTTGACGATCAGCGTGCCAAGCTCCTGGAGCGTGGCGTTGGTGACGAAATAGTTCTCGCGCTCCAGGGCGTCACGGGCCAGGCCGTAGCCGACAGGAGTGGTGCGGTCGGTCGTGTCCCGCTCGGAGTGGCCCGAGATGAACATGACCTGCTTCTGCTGGATCTGGTTCACCACCAGCAGGCCCGTCACGATGTCCTGCTCAGTGAAGTTCGCCAGGTCGCCAGGCGCGCCGCCTTCCTCAGGCCGGACGACCTCCCGCCGCTGCGACTCAAGTCCCTCGACGACGAGCGCCGGGAAGTTGGTCACGCCGAAACGGCTCGCCTCGCCCGGGTCAAGCTCCGGGTCCACTCGACGGTAGGTGAGCGGATGCGTCGTGGACCTGCGGGCGAACTCGGAGAGCGTGTCCTCGGTGTTTCTCCACGCAGCCCTGTCCTGGTCCGTATCGGTCGGGAAGAATGCTGAGATGCGCACCGGCTCCTTCAGCGCTTCAAGAGTCACGCGCACCTTGTCTTCGAGCAGGAACTCCTTGGTGAACGTGGTGTCGACGCGCAGGAAGCCTGGCGGGTTCGGACGCCCGTCAGCCCAGAACAGCAGGAAGTTGAGCGCGCCTGCGATGCCGATGCCGACGAGCAGGATGGAGACGGAGTTGAAGCCGTATCTACCGCCGCGGCCGAAGATCGCCTTTCGCACCGTCTGCCATGCCAGTCCGCCTGCGATGAGCAGCAGGACAAGACCGGCCAGCACGACGATGAGCGCCGCGCCGCGCAGGTCGACAACGAATATCCAGACGATGCCGCCCAGCACGATTGCGCCGACGCCCGCGAGCGTGAACGCCTGCGTTATCGATGACGCGTTGTCACGTATCCGCTGGTAGAGACCGGCGGCGGTGGGTCGCACGTCATCAGGGCGCGGCCTGTTTACTGGTGGTTCGTTCTCAGTGGTCATTGCGTGCTAGCGAAGCCTTCTTGCTTCAAGAACTACGACAGTGAGGATGAGGAAGACGCCTGTCAGCGAAAGGTAGTAGGCGATATCGCCGAGAGAGATGATGCCGCGGGCGAAGTCTGCGAAGTGGCCGCCCTGCGCAACCCCGAAGCTGTCGAGGTCGAAGACGGTGAACGATGCCCCGAGTTGGAAGCCGTTCAGGACCTCTTGCGCAGTGCCGGTCACGCGCTCAGAAATCAGGTCGATCAGAGTCAGCGCGGTGAGGATTCCCGCTCCAACGACAAGACCGACGATCTGGTTCGAGCTGAGCGCGGAGGCGAATATGCCGACCGCCAGAGTGGCCGCTCCGTAGAGGATCAGCCCCAGGTATCCGCTAAGGATCGGGCCGCTGTCCGGCACACCGTAGATGTAGAGCAACAGAACGAAGAACAGCGAGAGGGCGAACATCACGATCAGGATGACGAAGGCGGACAGGAACTTGCCGATCACCACTTCGGTCTCGCGGATTGGCGAGGTGAAGAGCAGCTCCAGTGTGCCGAGCTTCTGCTCCTCGGCAATGAGTCGCATCGTCAGCGCCGGCGACATGAAAATCATGAAGAAGACGGCGCCGGCCAGGAAGCCTCGGATCGATGCCTCCGAGAAGGCGTCGGAGACCGATGCGACGAAAAAGAAGCCGGTGATGGCCAGGAACGCGGCGGCGACGACGTATGCCATCGGCGACGCAAAGTAGGTGCGGATCTCTTTGCCCGCGATCACTCCGATGTTGGTTAGCACGGCCTAGCTTTCCAACTCCTCTTCCGTTGTCAACTGCAGGAAGATCTCTTCGAGTGTGAGCGGCAGCGGGTTCAAGGTCGTCAGGCCCCAGCCGTTGTCAACGATAGTCTTTGCGATCTCTTCGGAAGCGCCCTGGTTTGGCCTGGCGTCGACGAGCAGCGCCAGCCTGCCCTCTGCCTCTGCCCGCTGCTGGTTCTCGGCCCGGCTGTCCGTCCTGGCGTCGATGACCATGCCGAGGTTTCGCAGCGCGTTGATCACCTGCCTCGTCTCGGCGTCCCTGACGCCCAACTCGATGCGCTCGGCGTGCAGCAGCCGCGACGACAGCGCTGACGGCTTGTCGTCTGCGACGATTCGGCCGTCGTTGATGACCAGAACTCGCTGGCAGATCATGCTGACTTCAGGAAGGATGTGCGAACTCAGCAGGAGCGTGTGCTCCGACCCGAGCTCGCTGATCAGTTCTCGTGTCTCGACGACCTGGATTGGGTCGATACCGATGGTCGGCTCGTCCATGATCAGGACGTCAGGGTTGTGGAGGATCGCCTGGGCGATGCCTGTGCGTTGCCTGTAGCCCTTCGACAGCCGCCCGACCAGCGTGTTCCGGTAGTCACCGAGCTTAACGACGTCGATCACGCGTTCGAGCCGCTCGTTGATCCATGCGGTGTTCATGCCGCGGATACGGCCCATGTAGGTCAGGTAGTCGGTCACCGTCATATCGAGATAGAGCGGCACAGACTCAGGCAAATAGCCGATGTGGCGGCGTGCGTCTAGCGAGTGCGTCTCGATGTTGTAGCCGGCGACGGTGACCTCGCCCTCAGAGGGCGGAGTGAAGCCAGTGAGGACGCGCATAGTGGTGGTCTTGCCGGCGCCGTTAGGCCCAAGGAATCCGACGATCTCGCCCTTCAGCACCTCGAACGATACGTCGATCACGGCCGGGTAAGGGCCGAAGTTTTTCGACATGTGTTCGAGCTTTATCAAGTGCTGGTCCCTCCGAGTGGACCGGAAACCGCTATTGCCGCGCCTGCTCTGCTGTATGGAGCCCGTGGATACGCCGGCTTCGCTTTCCGGTCTTGCGAAGACTGGATACGCCGGATCGAGTCGCCACGGATTTAGCTCCGCACAAGCACGCAAGTGTAACGGAGGTGAAGTTTCGCTGTCAGCACGTCTCCGTGTTAGGCGTTCGGCAGCAGGCTTTACGGTCGAACGAACCGCTTTGAGAGTAGGATGGATGTGATGCCGGCGCGGACGGTGAGCCGCCCTCGGATTCCACTTCTATGCCAGACCAGCCGATATACCTCGACCACGCGGCCACCACACCGGTGAGACCCGAGGTGCTCAACGCTATGCAGCCGTACTTCTCAGAGCGGTTCGGCAACCCGTCGAGCATCTACAGCCTTGCGCAGGAGGCTCGCGACGCTATCGCTGAGTCGCGAGAGCGGGTTGCCGCGGTCCTGAACTGTCGCACCAGCGAGGTGGTCTTCACGGGAAACGGCACCGAGTCGAACAACACGGCTATCAAAGGTCTGGCCGCGGCGATGAAGGACCGCGGCAGACACATCGTCACTTCCGCCATCGAACACCACGCCGTGCTGCATCCCGCCGAGCAGCTCGAAAAAGACGGCTTCGAGGTGACGGTCCTGCCGGTCGATGAGCATGGCCGCGTCGACCTGGAAGCCGCGGCAGACGCGGTGCGCGCCGACACCGTGCTGGTGAGCATCATGCTGGCGAACAACGAGGTCGGCACGACGCAGGACGTGGCCCAGATATCTCGTCTCGTGAAGGAGCGTTCCGCTGAGCTCGGTGGAGAGCTGAAGGTGCATACGGACGCCGCGCAGGCCGCCGGCAAGATGTCGCTCGACACGAAGGCGCTGGGCGTCGACCTGCTGTCTCTCACCGGCCACAAGATCTACGCGCCGAAGGGCGTCGGCGTGCTGTTCGTGAAGCGCGGGATGCCGCTCGAGCCGCTGCTGAGCGGTGGAGGTCAGGAGCGGCAGCGCAGGTCGGGGACCGAGAACGTGCCGTACATCGTGGCGATGGGCGCGGCGCTGGAGCTTGCCGAGACGGAGCGCGAGGAGTTCGTGACTCGCACCGCCGGGCTGCGCGACATGATCGAGTCGGGCATCATCGAGCAGCTGCCTGATACGAAGGTCAACGGCCACAGAGAACACCGGCTTCCGAACATCTCGAACCTCTCGTTCACCGGCGTGCAGGGCGAGCCTGTGCTGCTTGGCCTCGACTTCAAGGAGATCGCCGCCTCGTCAGGTTCCGCCTGCTCCTCGGCGTCTGTCGAGCCGTCACACGTGCTGATGGCGATGGGGCTTTCGGAGGAGATGGCGGTCGGCTCGGTACGCATCTCGCTCGGGCGTGAATCGACGGAGGCCGAGGCGCGTGAGACGGTTGAGGCGATTCCCGAGGTTGTGCAGCGCCTGCGCCAGATGTGAGCCGATACCGGTTCGATCTGCATCAGATCATGCGATTACAATTGTGCGCTGGATGAATCCGCGTGGCATGCGCTGTTCGAACACTGTCAGAAGGTGTTGTGGCGAAACGCTGACCTGAAAGTAGCCGCAGCGCGGCAGAGACTGTTCGGAGACCTGATTTGACGGAAGAGCAGAAGAGAACCGGTGCGCCCGAGGGCGCGCAGACAGACGCCGCCGCAGGCTCGAACGAGCCGGCAGAGCCGGGCGAGGTCGAGTTCGAGGAGATGTCCGAGGACGAGGCCTGGAAGGCGTTCCCGAAGCAGGTCCAGGCGGCGATAACCTATGCGCAGTCGAACACCTACGACTACGGCCCCCGGCTTCGCAACACCGAGCTCGACTACACGGTCCTGAGCGCCCGGCCGATGACGGACGAGATCACACGCGTCGTCCTGTCTTATCAGCCGAAGGCTCGCTTCAAGGGTGATGCGGGTTCCGAGTACCTCGATGTCGACCGCAACGGCGTCGTGCAGGCGCGCCGCCAGATTCG
>JANQEF010000221.1 GCA_028278465.1 Dehalococcoidia bacterium
CCCGGTCCACGAAGTGGACGTCAATGCTCGGCTCTAGCGCCGGCTCGTGAAGGCGGGTCGTGCCGCCTCCGGCGTCACCGGGCGCAGCAAGCGGCGCCCCTACCAAAACACCCCTAATTTATCTTCGGGTCGAGGTACGTCTCGGCGGGTTCTACTTCGTCTGGCTGGAGGACGCGGAACGTCTTGCGGTATACCTGCACCCTGTAGCGGGCCTGGTCCAGCACGTAGATGCGGAACTCGTCATCCAGCTTCACCGCCGTCGGCTTCCAGAAGCGCTTCTCCCGGTCCAGGTCCACGATGTGGTCCCGCCAGCGCAACATATCCTGGTTCGCCATCAGCTTGTCGGCGCCCCGCTCCGTCATCACCGCATCGCCGACGAACGATTCGATGAACAGCCCGCGCGGGTTGAACTGCAGCACGCGGTCATTGCCGCGGTCGCACACATAGATATCGCCGTGCGCATCCACCGCCACATCGCTCGGCCGGCTCATCGTGTCACCATGCTGGCCGACCTTGTCGATCGTCATCATGTGTTCGCCCGACGGCGAGAAGCGCTGCACGCGGTCGTTCCGCCAGTCGGCCACCAGCACCGAGCCGTCGATCGGGTCGACCGCAACTCCCCACGGGTGATCGAGCTGCCCGTGGTGAGAGCCGAACTCGCCGAAGCCGCCGATGTACTCGCCGTTCGTTGAAAAGTTCTGGACGCGGTGCGACCTCGTGCTCACGACCCAGAGCGTGCCGTCCGGCGCGTAGGTGATGCCGGCTGGCGCGTTCAGCTGGCCCGGGCCGTCACCCGTTTCGCCCCAGTCGAAGAGCACGTTGCCCTCGGTGTCGAGCGCCACCACCTTGTTGGCGTGCTCCTCGGTGAAGAAGAGCGTGCCGTCGCCGTCCGAGTCGCACATCAGCGCCGACTTGTACGTCTCGTTGCCGTACTCCTGCGGCTTGCCGTCGATCGTCGGCACGATGTTGCGCGGGAACTCGTCGTTGATGTTGCAGACGGCGAAGCGCACGAGCGGGTAATCGGCGGTGCGGTAGCGGTTCAGGACGTAGATCCAGCCGTCGCCGGGGAAGGCGAGGTCCATGCCGCCGTAGAGGCCGTCGATGATGAGCCGCTGGCCGAAGGAGGTCTCGAAGCGGTGGCCCATGCGCAGCAGCGTCGGGTATTCGGCCGCGGGCGCGCTTTCTGTGCCTGGTGCGTTCTTCTCTGCTGTGGTCATGGCGCTAGTTGAGGCTGGTGATGAGCCCTTCGAACTGTTCGAAGTGGCCGTTGACGATGGGGTCCGGAGCGATGCCCAGCCAGTCGTCGAGGACAGTGGAGTAGAGCGACCGGAAGTCGTTGTTGAAGTGCATGTCGCCGCTCAGGTGGTCCTTCGGGTCGAGCGACGGATACTCGGCGTAGAGCCCGCCGTTGACGCGGTCGCCGATCAGGAACGCGCCGCCGCCTGAGCCGTGGTCTGTGCCGTTGCCGTTGTCGCGAATCCGGCGGCCGAACTCGGAGAACACCATCACGACCACCTCTTCGGCGGCGTTGTGCTCTCGCAGGTCGGCGAAGAAGTCGTTGAGGCCGCGGGACAGGTTGGCAAGCAGCATGTCCTGCGTTGCGATCTGCGCGCCATGCGTGTCGAAGCCGCCGAGTTGGGCATAGAAGATTCGGGTGCCGATGTTGGCGGTGTGAACCTGAGCGATGCCCTTCAGACTCTGCGAGAACGGATCGTCTGCGTACTCGACCGTCGATGTGTAGTCAGCCGTCCCGGCCTTGAGCATGTCGGCGCCGGTCATGGCGTCGATGCCGGTGTTGGAGACGTGCTCGAGCACCATGCTGGCCTCGCCGATCTCCTCCGGCGTGTACATGCGGTGGAAGAGGTTGAGGGCGCGGCGCTGCTCCTTGCCGGCGAGGGAGGTGAGCAGGCCGTAGCCTTCGAGCTGCGCCACGGAGATGGCGGGCGTGCCGCCGAGGTACATCGCCCTCGGCAAGCCCTGGCCGAAGCTGACGCCGGTGCATACGTTCTGCTTCTGCGGGTCAAGCTCACGGATGGTGCGGCCGAGCCAGCCTTCGGAGATCACCTCGTGCGGTTCGGCGGTGTGCCAGATGTCCATCGACCTGAAGTGCGACCGGTCCGGGTCAGGATAGCCGATGCCCTGGATGATGGCGACGTTCCCGGCGTCGTACATCTCCTTGAGGTGCGTGAGCTTCGGGTAGAGGCCGACGCTGCCGTCGATGTCGAGCACCTGGTCTTCGGAGACGTCGACGGTCTTGCGGAAGTCGTAGTAGAGCGGGTTGCCGTGGGGGATGAGGGTGTTCATGAAGTCGTTGCCGCCGGAGAGCTGGACGACGACGAACACTGGCTGCTTTGCTGGGGCTGTGGGTGCGGTTGGCATGGTGGTGTTGCTTTGTAATTGACTGGTATCCGAGCAGTTACTGAAGCTTAGTGGCTACAAAGAATCCGGTCGATCTTGTTACCGAAAACGCTCCAGTTTTTGCGATCTGATTTTCAACATGATTTCGAACGGCAGACTCGTCGAATTCACCGTCCAAAGAAAGCACATACGAGACGAGGATCTCCGCGTCATCGACCGCCAGCACCTCCGAGTCATTGAATGTCGCCACGTCGCCAAACCTCTTGCGCAACTGAGCCTCGCCGGTCTCCATGGAGAACGAATTGAGCCTGTTGACCGAGTCTGCCGCCGATCCGCCGGGGCCGAACCGCGTCTGAATCTCCCTGATCTCGGCTATATGCTGTTCCGAGTTCGTCGAGGCGATCAACACTCCGCCTGACCGCAGCACACGGCTGATCTCCACAAGCGCTGAATCGACATCCGGAACGTGGTACAGCATGTAACTCGCAATTACGAGGTCAAATGAATCATCTTCGAAGGGGACAGATGACGCATCCAGAACTTCAAACGAGAAAACTCTTCCAGCATCCACCAACCCTTCCCGAGCCTCCTCAACCATGCCCGGCGAGACATCGGACAGTGTGACGTCCCATCCGGCGGGGATCCTGTCGATGTTGTCCGACCAAAAGCGGCCTGTCCCGGAGCCGACCTCCAGCACATCGGCGTTTTCGGCGACGCTCCCCGGCTTGAAGGTCCAGTCAGCAACGCCCGGCCCCTGGCCCTTGCTGTAGCGCTTCCACAGCTCGATGCGAGCGTTGAGCCGGGACGAGTCCCTGTAGTGCACCGAACGGAGGTATTCGGGGTCTTGCATTCTTGAGACCACTGCGACTACAAGCCTCCTTCAAGCCAGTTGGAAGTCTGGTGATGAGCTTATGAACTGGAACATCGTCGTTGCCTCGCGGCCGAAACCCGCAGACGCCGTATCGAACACACGGTCCTCACCAACCTCCTCAAGCACCGTGTCCCTGATCACATCCCTCATCTCCAGGCACCCGAGCTCGTACAGCGCCGCGTCCAGCAGCTCCTCCGCCGACAGCGACGGTCCGCGTTCCCGCAGCCGTTCAACCATCTTCTGCACTCCCGGCGCCTCAAGGTTCGCCAGCCGGTCCGCAGCAAAATTCACCCGCTCGATCAGGAACGCCGAATCGATCCACTCCCGGCCCGTGTGCCAGCCCTCCACCGTCGGCGGATTCAGCAACTGCTGCCCCATCGCCAGCGACTTCGCCTCCAGCACCGTCAGCCCCGGCTGATACGGGTCGGTGTGCTCACCCGTCAGCTTCATCAGGTACGCCACATGCTTCGCCGGCCAGCGCACCGTCTCGAACCGGGCGTTCTTGAAGCGGTCCGACAGGAACAGCGCCCGCAGCATCTCGCTGATCTCGTAGTTCGACCTGAAGTAGACGTCCGAAAGCTCCTCGATCGCCTCGCCGTCTGGCTTATCGGCCACGAAGAAGCGGTACAACGTGGTGGCGACGAAGCGGCCCGTCGCAGGCTGCGTCACGATGCGGTCGATGATGTCGTCACCGTTGAAGTTGCCCTTCTCGCCGAAAAACTCCTTGTCGGCGTGGTAATGGTCGTCCTCGCGGTAGACGAAGTTCGTGTCATACCAGCCGTTCGGGTAGCGAGGGATCGTCTGGTCGATGGTCCAGCCGGAGAACGCCTCGGCGGCCGACCGCACCTCGGTCTCGCTGTAGTTGCCACGGCCCATGGAGAACAGCTCAAGCAGCTCTCGGCCGTAGTTCTCGTTCACCGCCTCGCCGTGGTTGGTCTGCTGGTCCAGCCACCAGATCATCGCCGGGTCGCGGGAGAGCTTCTGCAGCAGCGTCCTGTAGTTGCCCATGCCGTTGTCACGCAGCATGTTCATGTGGACGGCCATGGCCCGGGAGTTGTTGACCTTGGAGGCGGCGGTGGCGAAGCGGTTGTGCCACATCAGGGCGACGTTTTCTTCGAGCGGGCGGGCCGTGTTGACCATGCGGTAGAACCAGCGCACCCCGCTGGCGTTGCCGCGCTCTTCGTCAGCGAAGTCGAGGTGGAAGCGGTCGAAGAGGTCTTCGACTGGACGCTCGTGGCGGTCGATTGCGACGAGGTTTTCGACGAGCTCTTCGTAGGATGTTTCGGCGAGCTGTTCGAGTTGCCAGGCGGGCGCGCCAAAGGCGGCGCGACGCATGAGGTGGGCGACCAGTGAGACGTCGGTGCGTGTTGCGGTGGTCATTGGGGTGGTGAGGCGGATGCCGGGAGCGGTGAATCGCGTGCGCGAAGGCCTGTTCGTAGTGAGATAGCCGGGATTCTAGTACCGCCCCAACGGCAGATCAATTTAGTGAGGGAGTTCACGTGGGAGAGTTCGACAGAGGTGGGCCGGGACGCCTGTCGTCCCGAGCGGGTGCGAGGGACCCGGTGGGCGGGGCGACCCATCTGCAGCTGTGTCTGGATCAACGGTCAGTCGCGATGTCGCTCAGCCAGCGACCCTGACATCGTCGAAAAGCGTTTGTAGCCCCGCAGCTGGTCTAGGTCCTTCGTCGCCGCTCGGAAGGAAGGTGATCGCGCCTCTACCAGGACAAAACGAACGACCCTCCCTCTAACTCCCTCCCAAGCTGGGAGGGAGGATGCCCGTCGTCCCGAGCGGGTGCGAGGGACCCGGTGGGCGGGGCGATCCATCTGCAGTTGTCTCTGGATTAGCGGCTAGCAGGCACGGTGCGCGGCGGAGAGTGAGCTTGACGGGACGTCGAGCCCCGCGCCTCGTCCGGGTCCTTCGCGCCCACTCAGGACGAAGGTGCTGGCGGCGTCACAAATGACCCTCCCTCTAACTCCCTCCCAAGCTGGGAGGGAGGATCTTCCTTCTCGCGGCGGGAGAAGGCTCGGGACGAGGGAGAGGTGGTCTTCCATTGACCAGTCAGATCTCTCCCTTCGGTCGAGATGACAATCGTGGCGCCCTGCGACAAGCTCAGGATAGCGTCACACACGACCCTCCCTCTAACTCGCGCCCGCAAGCGGGCACCCGAGGCTGGGAGGGAGGACCGCCCTCCACTGTATGATGCTCGCCCGATCACCCACCTCACTACCCGCACCACCGCATGACCACCGTCGATCCGCCACGCTTTCGCTCCCTTCTCTTTGTGCCGGGCAACCGCACCGACATGCTGGAGAAGGCAACCCGCCACAGCCCCGGCGGCTTCATCCCTGATCTCGAAGACTCCGTGCCGGTCGCCGAAAAGGCCGGAGCCCGGGACACCGTCGCCGCCGCTATTCCCACCCTCGCCGCCACCGGCAAGCCTGTCCTGCCGCGCGTCAACTCGCTGCCCACCGGCCTCACCGCAGACGACATCGCCAGCGTCGTGACGCCCGAAGTCACCGCCATCAGCATCGGTAAGATCGCCGGCCCCGACGACATCGCTGTGACCGACACCATGCTGACCGCCCACGAGCGTGCGACCGGCATAGCCGAGGGGTCGGTCGGCCTGCTGCCGTGGATCGAAACCGCGGCTGGCGTCGTCAACGTCTCGGCCATCTGCGCCGCCTCGCAGCGCGTGCGCTGGATAGCGTTCGGCGCCGAGGACTTTTCAGCAGACATGGGCTTCAGCCGGACCGTCGATTCAGGCGATGCGTCCGAGGCAGAGTTCGGAGAACCAGGCCTGATCTACCCGCGCTCCGCCGTTGCCGTTGCTGCGATGGCGGCGGGCGTGCAGGCGCTCGACACGCCGTATGTGAAGTTCAGGGACCCGGACGGGCTGCGGGGTGACTGCGCGCTGGCCCGCCGCATTGGATACAAGGGCAAGATGGCGATTCACCCGGCGCAGATCGAGGTGATCGAGGATGCGTTCCGGCCGTCGGACGATGAGATCGAGCGGGCCAGGCGTGTGCTGGCGGCTGCTGATGAGGCCGAACGAGAGGGCCGCGGCGCAGTGTCGCTGGACGGCGAGATGATCGATGCGCCGGTGGTCGCCCGCGCCCGCAACATACTGCGAGACGCGGGGCTGTCGCAGGCGTGAATGCTGGACGTCATGATTATCTGTCTCGAAGATGGCGGCGCGATGAGCCACCGCGGCTTCTATCGTGCTCCAACCCAGGCTGATGAATTCGATGCGTCTCGCTCGACCCAGCAGTTCTCAACGACTGTCCGCTGCGTCGCTCACCCGGTAGGCCAAATTCTCAACTGCGGACAAGTTGCATGCTGCGCATCGCCGCGTTCTCTGTCTGAAGCCGCTGCGGTGTGCTAACGTCCCTTCCCGGTTCGGGAAGACGCCCTTTCGGCAGTTAGATGTATTTCAACAGAAGGCTCTGGACATACACCCGCGGCTTCCGCCTGCAGATAGCGGTAGCGGTGCTGCTCGGCCTGCTCACGGCCGCCGCAGGCATCGCCCGCCTCGCCCTGCTGGGTGTGGTGCTGGCTCGCGTCATCGAAGGCGACTCGATCTCGGAGATCATGCCCTGGATACTCGCAGCCGCGGGCTCGATACTCCTCAGGTCGGCGCTGCAGTACCAGAAGGAGATGTCGGCACATCGCGCAGCCGCGGCGATTCAGCTGAACCTGCGCAACAGGCTATACGAACAGGCGGTCGGCCTCGGGCCAGCGTACTTCACGCAGGAGCGAACCGGCGATTCGATGTTGACGCTGGTGGACGGCGTGGAGCAGCTCGAGACCTTCTTCGGCCAGTACCTCGTTCAGCTGTTCACCGCCGCGCTGACGCCGATCGGCATATTCCTCTACCTGCTCTTCCTCGATGTGCCGACGGCGCTCGTCGCGCTTCTGTTTGCGGTGCTCACGCTCGTGGCGCCGGCGATATTTCACAAGTGGAACAGCTCCAGCAGCGTCCGGCGGCGCGAGGCGTACGGAGCGTTTGGCGCCGAGTTCCTGGACTCGATCCAGGGGCTTGCGACGCTGAAGGCGTTCGGCCAGGGCCGAGCGCGCGGGCGGATGCTCGCGCAGCGGGCGCACGACGTCTTCAGGACGACCATGTGGGTGCTTGCGACGAACGCCGGCTCGCTGGGCGTGACGATAGCCGGGATAGCGATCGGCTCTGCCGCCATGCTTGCCGTGGGCGCGGCGCGCTTCTCAGCCGGGGACATGTCGCTGGCGGCGCTGCTGATAATCCTGATGCTCGGCATCGAGGTGTTCCGGCCGTTCCGGGAGCTGAGCCAGCTATTTCACCAGGGAATGAACGGGCTCTCGGCGAGCCAGGGCGTGTTCACACTCCTCGACGCCAGGCCGCTTGTCGCCGACGAGGCGCAGCCTGCTAACACGGAACTCGAGCCTGCGATCGAGTTCAAGGACGTTACGTTCAGCTATCCGGCATCGACCCGCGTCGCACTGAAGGATGTGTCGTTCCAGCTGCGGCCGGGAGAGCGAGTGGGGATCGCCGGTGAGAGCGGAGCGGGCAAGACTTCGATCATCAAATTGCTGCTTCGTTTCTACGACGCCGGCGAAGGCGCTGTATCGCTGGGTGGCGTCGACGTGAGGCAGCTTTCACTCTCCGAGCTCAGGTCGACGATCGCAGTCGTGTCGCAGGACACCTACCTGTTCCACGGCACCGTGAAAGACAACCTGTTATTCGGCAATCCTGGTAGCTCGCAGGAACAGATTGAGAACGCGGCACGGCTCGCCAATGCCCACTCTTTCATCACCTCGCTCCCTGAAGGGTATGACACGTTGATCGGGGAGCGCGGCGTGCGTCTTTCCGGAGGCCAGCGCCAGCGGATCGCCATCGCCCGTGCGCTTCTCAAGGATGCGCCGGTCCTCGTGCTGGACGAAGCTCTGTCAGCGGTGGACGCCGAAAACGAGCACGTCATCCAGCAAGCCCTTGACCGCCTCATGAAGGGCCGCACGACACTGGTGATCGCGCACCGTCTGTCGAGCTTGCGGCACACCGACCGGACGCTTGTCATCGAGGACGGCAGCATCGTCGAGTCCGGTTCGCATGACGAGCTGATGACGGCAGGCGGCGCATACGCCGCGCTGATGGCGGAGCAGGTGCAAGATTCGCAGCCTGCAGCAGGCAATGGCGCTGGTCCGATGGAGGCTGACGTCCGGCCCGAACCGTCGGCGGCGGCCTCGACTGAAGACGGCTCTTTCGTAGGACCCGACCACCTGGCGCCGACCGATGCGATTTTGAAAGCGGAGGGTCTCGGTTGGATCTCGGCCGCCCGCGTGCTCCTTTCTCTCATCGCACCGTGGAAGTTCAAGCTGACGGTCAGCTTCGTGAGCGGCGTCCTGCGCTTCGTGACCCTGATCGGCGTCGGCGTGCTGTCCGCGCTGGCAGTGGCGAGCGTCACCTCCGGAGACCCGTTTGGATGGCTCCTGGTAGGTCTCTTCATCCTTGCCCCGGTCAGCGCGCTCCTGCACTGGGGAGAGAACTGGGTATCGCACGACGTCGCGTTCAGGCTCCTCTCCGAGATGCGGATCGCGCTCTACAACAAGCTGGAGCAGCTGGCGCCGGCGTACATGGTCCGGCGGCGGACCGGCGACCTGGTCTTGATGGCGACGCAGGACGTGGAGACCGTCGAATACTTCTTCGCTCACATCGTCGCGCCGGCATTCGTTGCGGTCGTGGTGCCGGTTGGAATCATGATCACTCTGCTGTTCCTCGGCTGGCCGCTCGCACTTGTCCTGCTGCCGTTCCTGCTGGTCGTCGCCGTCAGCCCGATCGTTTCGCGGGACCGGGTCGACCGCCTGGGTTCGCGTTCACGAGAGCAGCTCGGAGAGCTGAACGCCCACGTCGTCGACACCATCCAGGGGATGCATGAAGTGGCGGCGTTTGAGCGCGGGCCGGAGCGGCGGAGGGAGTTTGGGGAGCTGGCTGTCGAATACGTGAAGGTCCGCGTCCCATTCTTCCGGGAGCTCACGATTCAGAAGGTGTTTCTCGAGGCTGCGACAGGGTTTGGCGGGCTTGCTGTTGCAGTCGTCGGGGCATCGCTCGTGACCGATGGCTCGGTCGACTCAAGCCTCCTGCCGCTTGCGTCCCTGATAGCGATGGCGGCGTTCCTGCCGATCTCTGAGATCGCCAACATAGGCCGACTGCTTGCCGACACGCTCGGCTCAACTCGCAGGATCTACGCGGTTCAGCTGGAGGATGTTCCGGTGCAGGACGGCGCCGGGGTTTCGGCGTCCTCGAGCGCCGCGTCAAGCTCACTGGCGTTCTCTGGTGTCACGTTCAGCTACGACTACTCGGTGCGACCGGCCCTCTCCGGCGTCTCCTTCGAAGCGTTGCCGGGACAGGCGGTTGCGCTGGTTGGCTCGTCGGGCGCCGGCAAGACCACGGCTGCCCACCTGTTGATGCGCTTCTGGGACCCCGACACAGGGTCGATCAGTATCGACGGTCACGATCTCAAGGAGTACGAGCTGGACGACCTGCGTGAACGCATAGCGCTGGTCGCCCAGGACACCTACCTGTTTAACTCTTCGCTGCGAGACAACCTGCTGGTTGCAAGGCCAGATGCGTCGGACGCCGAAGTTCGGAGAGCTGTCGAGATGGCAGGGCTGTCCAGGTTTGTCGACTCACTGCCCGATGGGCTGGAAACGAAAGTCGGTGAGCGAGGCGCGCAGCTGTCAGGCGGTCAGAGGCAGCGTGTCGCGATCGGGCGTGCGTTCCTGAAGGACGCAGGAATCCTGATTCTCGACGAGGCAACATCGCACCTGGATGCCACAACCGAACGGCAGGTGAGGCAGGCGCTTGATGCACTGGCGGG
>JANQEF010000242.1 GCA_028278465.1 Dehalococcoidia bacterium
GCTCGTCGCATCCTGGGGCTGAAGAAGGTCCCAAGGGTTGGGCTGTTCGCCCATTAAAGCGGCACGCGAGCTGGGTTCAGAGCGTCGTGAGACAGCTCGGTCTCTATCCGCTGTGCGCGCAGGACATTTGAAAGGAGCTGCTCCTAGTACGAGAGGACCGGAGTGGACAGACCTCTGGTGTGCCGGTTGTTGTGCCAACAGCATCGCCGGGTAGCTATGTCTGGAAGGGATAAGCGCTGAAAGCATCTAAGTGCGAAGCCCACCTTGAGATGAGATGTCCCATCCCGATTCGTCGGGAGTAAGGCCTCCGGGAGACTACCGGATAGATAGGCCGCAGGTGTAATGGCAGCAATGCCTTTAGCTGAGCGGTACTAATTGGCCGAGGGCTTGAACCACATTAAGGAATCTCTGTGTGGTCTCGGAAAGTGCAGAATCAATAATCTCTTCGCTAACTGGCTTAGCCTACTGAAGCTCCCTCGCGGAGCCGGCTGAACGGTGCGGGGTAGAGCAGTGGCAGCTCGTCGGGCTCATAACCCGGAGGTCGCAGGTTCGAATCCTGCCCCCGCTACCAGCTCCATCCTTCAGTAAACAGGCAAGCCGCTATGTCACGTCTCCTGGTGGTCGGAGCGTGGTGGAACCACCCGTTCCCATTCCGAACACGGAAGTGAAACGCCACAGCGCTCACGATACTGAGCCCGCAAGGGTTTGGGAAAATAGGTCACTGCCAGGAGGCTAATCTCTCTCAAGGGCCGGTCCAGAACCGGCCCTTTTCTTTTGCTATTTGTCCGGCCTCCGGCCACCCTCTGCGCGCATCACGGATTTCCGCTTTTGCATCGGTCATGCCGGCTCCGCCGGTGAAACTACGCGTTCGCCAATGGATGCCTGCACCGCCCGACCTTGCGGTGAATGGCGGCTGGTAACGGCCATCTCGTAAATGCAACCTTGCCCGTAGCAAATTCACGAACAGCCAGGAATCGCTATACGCCACCTGGATACGGCCTACAGAAGCACCACCTCCTCAGTTAGAATGGACAGAGGCACAGCCCGAGTTCATATCTAGTTGAAGGACCCATTTTTTTGACGACCGATAACGACACACCAGACCAGCAGGAAGAGCAGGCCGCCGCTCCCGCCGAAGGGCAGGAAGCGTCGACTGCAGTCGCCACGGCAGAGAAGCCGGCCGAGACCGACTCCGGCGCCGAACTGACGATGGCCGACCTGCTGGACCAGTACGTACCGTCGAAAGCCCTCCGCAGGGGCGAGATCATCGACGGCCGCGTGATGAGCAAGACCGGCGAGGGGCTCCTCGTCAACATCGGCTACAAGTCGGAAGGGCTTGTGCCGGGGCGCGAGATGAGGACCCTCGGTCAGGAAGGCGTCGAGGAGATCGGCGTCGGCGACGAGATCATCGCCTACGTCATCAACCCCGAAGGCCCGGACGGCTCATCGATACTTTCGATCGACCGCGCACGCGGCGAGCAGGGCTGGCGCATCCTCGAGAAGTCGATGGAGAGCGACGAGACGGTGAAGGGCAAGATCATCGGCTCGAACCGTGGTGGCGCCGTCGTCGAATCGGAAGGCGTGCAGGGCTTCATCCCGCTTTCGCAGCTCGTCGGCCCCGCAAGGGAACTCTATGTGCCGGGCGGCGAGCCGCCCAAGGAAGGGTTCATCGGCATGGAGGTCGAGTTCAAGATCGTTGAACTCAATCGCCGCCGCAACAGGGCAATCTTCTCCGAGCGCGCGGCGCTGCAGGCGTGGAAGCAGATACAGAAGATGCGCCTGGTCCAGGAATTGAGCGAAGGAGAGATCCGCCGCGGCCGCGTCGCTGGCATCTCCAACTTCGGCGCATTCGTAGACCTTGGTGGGGCGGATGGCCTCATTCACATCTCCGAGCTCTCGTGGGAGCCGGTGAAGTCACCCGAAGAGGTGGTGTCCGTCGGTGACGAACTCGACGTATTCATCCTTAAAGTAGACCGCGAGAACCTGAAGATCGCCCTCAGCCTCAGGCGGCTCAAGCCCGAGCCCTGGGACGAGGTCGAGACCAAGTTCTCAGTCGGACAGATCGTTGATGGCGTTGTGACGAAGCTGGCCAACTTTGGCGCCTTCGCACGTATCGACGCCGGTATTGAAGGCCTTATTCACATCTCGGAGCTGAGTCACCAGGTGATCAAGCACCCGAGGGACGTGGTGAATGAAGGCGATGAGCTGAAACTGAAGATCATTCGGATCGAGCCTGAGCGTCGGCGCCTCGGCCTTTCGCTGAAGCAGGCGCAGGACGATGGGGAAGTGATAGACAACGCTCCCCCGGCGTCCGCCGACTCCGTCGAGGATGACGCTGGCAGCTTCGAGGAGATCTTCGAAAACAAAGACTGAGGCCTTGCACCGCTAACACTTGTCGCAGTTAAGCGGCAAAGGGAGCAAGAATAGATGGCTAGCAGGTTTGAAAAGTTCTCGGAACGGGCGAGGCGAGTCCTCTCGCTGGCCCAGGAAGAGGCGCAACGGTTCAACCACAACTACATCGGCACCGAGCACATCCTGCTCGGGCTGGTGCGGGAGACCGAGGGCGGCGCAGCCAAGGTGCTCGCCAACCTCAACGTCGAGCTCGCCAAGGTGCGCTCCGCTGTCGAATTCATCATCGGCCGCGGCGAGCGCCCGACACCCGGTGAGATCGGCCTCACCCCGCGAGCGAAGAAGGTGATCGAACTGGCCGTCGATGAGGCGCGCCGGCTCGACAACCACTACATCGGAACCGTTCACCTGCTTATCGGCCTGATGCGTGAGGGAGAGGGCGTCGCCGCCGGCGTGCTCGAAAGCCTCGGCGTGACACTGGAAAAGGTGCGCGGCGAGACGAACCACATCCTGAGCCAGAGCGCGTCGCAGCCATCTGGATCATCCTCGCAGAAGCAGTCCGGCACCCGCACACCAACTCTCGATGAGCTCGGCGTCGACCTGACGCGGATGGCACGCGAAGGTCACCTTGACCCGGTCATCGGCCGCTCCTCTGAGCTGGAACGCGTGGTGCAGATCCTGTCACGTCGCACGAAGAACAACCCCGTGCTCATCGGCGAGCCGGGTGTTGGCAAGACCGCCATCGTCGAGAAGCTCGCCAAGGAGATCGTCGAAGGCGACGTCCCGCCGACGCTGGTAGGCAAGCGCGTCGTGACGCTCGACATGGGCGCTCTCGTCGCGGGCACCAAGTACCGCGGTGAGTTCGAAGAGAGGCTCAAGAAGGTCATCGCCGAACTGAAACAGGCATCGAACTGCGTGCTGTTCATCGACGAGATGCACACGATGGTCGGAGCCGGCGCAGCGGAAGGCGCTGTAGACGCCGCAAACATCCTGAAGCCGTCGCTCGCACGCGGCGAACTGCAGGTCGTCGGCGCAACGACGCAGGACGACTACCGCAAGTATGTCGAACGGGACCCGGCGCTTGAGCGCAGGTTCCAACCCGTCACTGTCGAGGCGCCCGACGCCATCCAGACGGTGGACATCCTCAAGGGCGTGAAGACGCAGTACGAGGAACACCACGGCCTGGAGATCACGGACGAGGCGCTGGAGATGGCGGCGCAGCTGGCGGACCGCTACATCCCTGACCGGCAGATGCCGGACAAGGCGATCGACCTGATCGACGAAGCGGCGTCACGCGTACGCATCAAGAACAGCATCACGCCGAAGTCGCTGCGTGAGGCGCAGAAAGGCCTCGACGACATCCGGCGCGAGAAAGACTCGGCCATCTCGGGCCAGAACTACGAGACGGCTGCCGAGCTACGCGATCGCGAGCTCGAGCAGGTGACGAAGGTCGAGCAGCTCGAGGCCGAGTGGCACAAGACCAAGCCAGAGGCCAAGACCGAGGTCACGGGAGACGACATCGCTGAGGTCGTCTCCATGTGGACACACATCCCCGTGACCCGGCTCGATGTCGAAGAAAAAGAGCGCCTGATGAAGATGGAAGAGGCGCTGAAGCTGAACGTCGTCGGCCAGGACGAGGCGGTTAGCGCTGTCTCCAAGGCTGTGCGACGCGCCCGCGCCGGGTTCAAGGACCCGAAACGGCCGATCGGAGCGTTCCTCTTCCTTGGACCCACAGGTGTCGGTAAGACCCACCTTGTGAAGAAGCTCGCCGAGTACATGTTCGGTGAGGAAGACGCCATGGTGCGGCTCGACATGTCGGAGTTCATGGAGAAGCACTCGGTCGCGAGACTGGTCGGCGCTCCTCCCGGCTACGTCGGGTTCGACGAAGGCGGCCAGCTCACCGAAGCGGTCCGCAGGCGCTCGTACTCCGTGATCCTGCTCGACGAGATCGAGAAGGCTCACCCCGACGTGTTCAACGTGCTGCTGCAGGTGTTCGAAGACGGCCACCTGACAGATGCCAAGGGCCGCAGGGTCGACTTCAAGAACACGATCATCGTGATGACATCGAACCTTGGCTCCAGCCTGATCTCGACCAGCTCGAAGCTCGGCTTCGCATCGGCGGACGAGCAGCGGGAGGTCGAGCGAGACTACGAGCGCATCAAGGAACGTGTGCTGGAGGCCGTGAAGGACCCGGCGAACGGGTTCCGGCCGGAGTTCCTGAACCGTATCGACGCCACAGTCGTGTTCCACCCGCTCGGCCAGGACCACATCCTCGAGATCGTGGACCTGGAGCTGAAGGAGGTTCAGGCACGGGTCCTCGAGCACGGTCTGGTGCTGCAGGTCACTGACAAGGCACGCGAGTTCCTTGGCACGACCGGCTTCGATCCCAAGATGGGAGCGCGGCCGTTGCGCAGGCTGATCCAGAACGAGGTGGAGGACAGGCTGTCTGAAGAGCTGCTGTCAGACCACTTCAAGGCCGGCGACATCGTCGAGGTGGACGTTGACGACGACGGCAACATCACCGTCTACGTGCCGAAGACGAAGAAGAAGGAAGCGGCAACGGCGGAGTAGCGCTGGCAGCCGCGTTTAGATCGCAACTAAGAACAGGGGAGCCGTAACTGGCTCCCCTGTTCGCGTTCAGGCGAGAGAGCCGTCAACCGACGAACGCCTGCGCCACTCGTTTTGCTGTTCGCGCCGGGAGAGACCGATACTCTCCGCATGATTTCGCGCACCCGGAAGATCTCTTACGCCTGTCGAGAATGTGGCCACGTCACGCCAAAGTGGGTCGGCCAGTGCTCAAGCTGTGAGGCATGGAACAGCGTCGAGGAACAGGCCACGGCGCCGGTTGCCAACGGCCATCGCAGCGCAGGATTGGCACAAAACAGCCAGCTGCTTCAACTGGCGAAACCGGTAGCTCTTACAGACCTTGAGATCGTCACGACCACGCGGCTGAGATCCGGCATCGCCGAACTCGACCGCGTCCTCGGTGATGGCTTCGTTCCCGGCTCAACTGTCCTGCTTGCTGGCGATCCCGGCGTAGGTAAGTCGACCCTGCTGCTGCAGTGCGCCGCCGGTGTCGCCGCCAGCTTCGGCCCCGTCATATACGCAACCGGCGAAGAGTCTCAAGAGCAGATCAAGATCAGGGCCGAACGACTTGGCGCAGTGCACAAACGACTCCTCGTCGTGCAGACCGGCGACGTGCTTTCGCTCGGCGCGCTCGCGGAAGAGACGAAACCGTCTCTGCTCGTCGTCGACTCCATCCAGACGGCGTGGCACAGCGGCGCAGATGGCGGTCCGGGAACCATCGGCCAGGTCAGGCAGTCCGCCGCTGCGTTGGGCGAGATCGCGCGGCGAACCGGAGTTCCGGTCGTGATGACAGGCCATGTCACCAAAGACGGCGCGGTCGCAGGGCCAAAGGTCCTTGAGCACGTGGTCGACGTGGTGCTGCAGCTCGAAGGTGGGGCAGGAACGTCGTTGCGGCTGCTACGCGGATCGAAGAACAGGCACGGCGCCACCGACGAGCTGGGCGTCTTCGAGATGACCGGCGCCGGTTTGCAGGACGTCGCAGAGCCGTCTGCGATGTTCCTCTCGCAGCGGCAGCGCGGCGCCTCCGGTTCGGCTGTCGCGACCGTGATCGAAGGCACCAGGCCGCTGACGGTCGAGGTCCAGGCGCTCGTGACGCCGACCCCTGCCGCATCGCCTCGACGCACCGCTAACGGCTACGACCTGGCCCGCCTCCACCTGCTCACCGCAGTCATCAGCAAGCGCCTCAACCTGCCGCTCGGCTCCAACGACATCGTAGTCAACATCGCGGGTGGACTGAAGGTCAGTGAGCCGGCCGCCGACCTGGCCGTCGCACTGGCGATCGTCTCCAGCTACCTGGACGTGCCGGTGCGGGAAGGCTGGTCAGCCGCCGGAGAGGTGGGCCTGGGTGGAGAGCTCCGGGCTGTGCAGCAGGCCGCCCGACGGGCCGGAGAGGCGCGCCGCCTGGGCTTCGAGCGATGCCTGTTGCCCGCAGGTTGCGGCGACCTCGACACGCTGGAGCCGATGGCGTTCCGCTCAGCCACTCTCGCCGCGGCCGTCAGCGCAGCAATCCCGATCGGTGGAGCAGATTCTCCAGTTAAGTAGTGACTGCACCACACCTCTGCTCCCTGTGCAATGGCACAATTAGTGCTCAATGGCACTTAAAGCTCCAATTTCGCAGCCGCTGCACGACCTGTCCCGTAAAGAAGCGCTCCTCGAAGACGCTCTGGGGCAGCTTGGCAGCGTGATCGTCGCCTACTCGGGCGGCGTCGACTCAGCGCTTGTCATGGCCGTAGCGCACCGCGTGCTTGGCGAGCGTGCGGTGGCGGTCACGGCGTCGTCGCCCTCCGTCGCACCTGAAGAGCTTGAGGCAGCCTCGAAACTTGCCGAGTCTCGCGGATGGCGGCACATTGTCGTCTCGACAAGCGAGATCGAGGACGAGCGGTATGTGGTGAACGATGGCCGCCGCTGCTTCTTCTGCAAATCGGAGCTATACGCTCGCCTCCAGGAGCTGGCCGGCGAGCTGGGCATCAGCTACATCGCCAACGGCACCAACACCGACGACCTCGGCGATTACCGGCCGGGGCTCGAAGCGGCGGCGAACGCCGAGGTCAGGAGTCCGCTGATCGAGGCGGACATTAACAAGGAAGAGGTCCGGCGACTCGCACAGCTAGATGGCCTGCCGGTCTGGGACAAGCCTGCCCAGCCGTGCCTCGCCTCCCGCATCCCCTACGGCACGCCGGTCTCCGTCGACTCCATGCGTATGATCGCCACGGCAGAGCGCGGCCTGCGCGGCCTAGGCTTCCGGGTCGTCAGGGTGAGGCACTACGGCGAGAAGGCGCGCGTGGAACTGCCGCTCGAAGACATCGCACGGTTCGAGTCTGCGGACATCCGCGAGCAGGCCGAGAGGCTTATCCTTGACGCTGGCTATCGTGAGGTCGAGCTCGACAGCCGAGGGTTCCGCTCCGGCAGCCTGAACGACGCCCTGAAGTCGGCGCCGCAGACCTCCTGAGCCGGCGCCAGGTTCCGTGTTGTCTGACGCAGGCCGATCTTCCATCTAGCGAACCGGGAAGGCGACGGATTGCGTAGCGCGTACATCGACATTATCGGCGGCGTCAGCGGCGACATGCTGCTCGGCGCGCTGCTCGACGCAGGGCTCCCGCTGGAAGACCTGAGGCGTGTGCTCGACAGACTCAACTGTGGAGGGTTCGAGATCTCCGCTTCATCGGTGAAACGCGGCGGAATCGAGGCCACGCTGGCCGGCATCACACTGGACGAGTCGGGCCGCAAGACCCGCAACTGGGACGACTTCGAGCGGACCATCGCTGAGTCGAGTCTCTCGCCCGCCGTCAAATCCACCGCACAGGAAGTCTTTGACCTGCTGGCGCGTGCAGAATCGGCAGCGCACGGAGTTAGCAAAGAGGAGACGCACCTGCACGAGCTCGGCACCGTCGACACGCTGGTCGACGTAGTGGGCGTGATCGCAGGATTTGAGCTACTCGGTGTCGAGCAGGTGCACGCCTCGCCGTTCCCGCTGTCGATGGGCACCTCGAAGAGCAGCCACGGAGTGATGGCCGCCACCGCCGCAGCCACCGCCGAGATATATCGCATCAACGGCGCACCGGTCCGCGCCGGTGGCCCGTTCGGTCCAACAGGCGAAGCGGTAACGCCGACCGGCGCCGCGCTTGTCACAACCCTTGCCTCCCTCGATCCCGTCAGCTTCACCGCCGAATCGACCGGTTACGGAGCCGGCAACCGAGACCCCGAGAACGTTCCCAACGTCGTCGGACTGTGGATCGGCGAAACGGCTCGGGAGACCGCGTCCGACCTGCCGATCGACGACGACCTCGTCCTGCTGGAGACCAACATCGACGACATGACCGGCGAAGCACTCGCCTACGTACAGGAGCGACTCATGGAGTCAGGCGCGCTCGATGCGTGGCTCACGCCGATCCATATGAAAAAAGGCCGGCCCGCGGTCCTGCTGTCGGTCCTCTGCCGTCCGGCTGACGAATCGGACCTGGCCAACCTCGTGTTCAGAGAGTCGACCACACTCGGTGTGCGGCGCAGGCGGGCCGAGCGCTACGTCGCCGACCGGGAAACTATCATCGTCTCCGTGCGGGACAGCGAGGTACGCGTCAAGGTGAAGCGTATGGATGGCGAGGTCGTAGGCGTCCACCCCGAATATGAAGACTGCCGAGAAGTTGCGATGCGGACCGGCGTGCCGCTGCGCGACATTGTGGAGTCCGCCGCAAGCGCGGCGAGGGACAGCCTCGGGGGATGACGATGGTCGCTGAGAACCCGGCAACCGTAGCCGACCTCAACTACGTGCCGATGGACACGGCGCTGGGCACGCGGATCTCGGTTATTGGCAGTGGCGGCAAGTCGACGCTTTCGAAAGCCATCGCGACAAAGACCGGTCTCGCCTATATCGAGCTGGACGCGCTGCACTGGAAGCCGAACTGGGAAGAGAGTTCGGCCGAGGAGCTGAAGGACAAGATCACCGCGGCTATCGACGCCGCGCCGGACGGCTGGATCGCAGACGGCCAGTACTGGTCGAAGATCGACGACCACCTGCTGCGAGAGGTCGACATGGTGATCTGGCTCGACCTGCCGTGGCGCGTCGGGTTCTGGCGGATGTTGAAGCGGTCGTTCCGGCGCGCCTGGGACAAGAACAAGATCTGCGGTGACAACACCGAGAGCTGGCGGAAGATGCTAAGCCGGGACTCGCTGTGGTGGTACTGGGTCACGCACCGGAAGCCGATCATCGAACGCGGGGTGAGGCTGGCGCAGTTCATGCCTGAGGGCACGCCTGTCATTCGCCTCGGGACATCGCGAGAGCAGAACCGGTTCTACGAAGTGCAGGGCCTGACAAGAGCGGACTAGGATTGGCAGCAGACCGGCTCCGGCAGTCCGCAACCGCCGTACAGAAACGCGTCGACATTCCCTTCCGCATCACACCATCGTTCGGGTCAAACGCCTCGCAGCCCATTCCCAACACTGGCTGACAGATGCGTAACTCTGCGATTGACGCAGGTCATGGTGGCTTCATACGATGGGTGAGTTGCCCCGGTGGCGCAGCGGCTAGCGCAACCGATTTGTAATCGGTAGGTCGAGGGTTCAAATCCCTCCCGGGGCTCCATTTTCGGCGCCGTAAGCCGAACTGGTTGCAAACTGAGCCTGAACTGGCGACGATTTGCGTAGCGGACTGTGGTGGAGCGTCAAGTCGCTATGTTAGAATCGTCGTTTGGGCAGGGGTTGGGGAGTGGTTAAACCCGGCAGACTGTAAATCTGTTGCCTATGGCTTCGCAGGTTCGAATCCTGCCCCCTGCACCAGCGCAGTGAACAGGATCGAGTTCGCGAGGCAGCTCTGGCCCACATAGCTCAGTGGTAGAGCGCGTTCTTGGTAAGAACGAGGTCCCGAGTTCAATCCTCGGTGTGGGCTCCATCTCACCAGAGAAATCTGCTATCGAAGACGAAGTTAGTTCATCCCTCACTGGGAGGCCGCGAGGAAAATGGCGAAGCAAGTATTTGACCGATCAAAGCCGCACGTAAACGT
>JANQEF010000248.1 GCA_028278465.1 Dehalococcoidia bacterium
ATATGTGCAAACGCCGACCGAGCCGGATTCATCTGCCACGACTCGGCGACCGTCGCCTGCCCGAAGCCGAACCGGCCGTAGATGGCGGACTCGCTCGCCCACAGCGACGCCAGTGGCTCTCCCCGTTCCCTGGCCTGTTCGAGCAGCGCGCCCATCATGCCGGTCAGCACGCCGCGCCTGCGGTGAGTGCCGGCGGTGGAGACGTAGGCGATGGCCGCCGTTGGCAGCTTCGCTCCGCCTGGAACCGTCATCACATGGGAATCGGTTCCGCCGGTGCCGACGAGCGTGCCGCCTTCGAATGCGCCGAACAGCCGGTCTATCTCGGCACGATCCTTAAGCAGACGCGATATGTCGTCCGGGTGGACCTGGCCGTTGAACGCCCGGCGCACGAGTATCCGCCAGCCGGGGAACTCTTCTTCAGTTATGACGCGGTGATCGATGGACATGGTTCGAGTCGCGATTGTCATTTGAAGGCCGACGCTATCCCGGAGCGTGGGTGAGAGAGGCGCTTCGCCTTTACACTTGCCTCGCAAACACACCCTTCACGGAGCCGTTCAGAAGATGCCCGACAACCGTTCGCTCGAAGGCAAGACCGCAATCATAACCGGTGCGACCTCAGGCATCGGCCGCGCCACGGCCATCCTCATGGCGCAGCTCGGAGCCAACGTCGTTGCCTCCGGTCGTCGAGTCGCCGAGGGCGAGGAGACGGCGCGGCTGGCATCGGTTGACGGCGGCGTCTGCAGGTTCGTGCAGTGCGACGTTACAGACCGATCCCAGGTCGAAGCTCTGGTCAGGGCCACTGTCGACGAGTTCGGGCGGCTGGACTGCGCCTTCAACAACGCCGGGTTGTTTCTCGACTCAGGCCGTCTTCACGAAGCCGACGACGAGATGTTTGCCAGGACGATGGAAGTCAACGTGACTGGCACGTGGAACTGCATGAAGGCCGAACTGGCAGTGATGGCAGAACAGGGCGCTGGAGCGATCGTCAATGATTCTTCGATTGCAGGGATACGTGGATCGCGCGGCCGTCCGGCCTACACAGCCGCAAAGCACGCTGTGGTGGGACTGTCACGAACGTGCGCGCTCGACTACGTGCGGTACGGCATCAGGGTGAACGCCATCTGTCCCGGACCGATCGACACCGCCATGATGGATGAGGTCGACTCGCATGACGCCGAACTGCGGGCGAGGCGGGAGAAGGCGCTGCCGATGGGCAGGTATGGCACTTCGGAAGAAGTTGCCGGACTCGTCGCGTGGCTGTTCTCCGACGCAGCGGCCTACGTCACCGGACAGGCGTACGCTGTGGACGGTGGGCTCTCGGCCTCCTGATCAGTCAGCGCGTCCACGGCGCCTGGTATTCCGGCCTGTCGTGGGACGCGCCTTCAGGCTCCCTGACAGTGCCCTCACGCCATGACTCCACCGGCTCCCAGTCCAGCAACCTCGCTCCTTTCGAGATGTCGAGCGGGCTCGCGAAGTCCGGCAGCGGCCTGCGAAACACCGCGTCGCCGTACTCCCGCTGGATCGCCTCCTCGGTCGGAACCTCAAGCGTGGTGTCCTTCGCGTTGATGAAGAACGCCTCGTGGCCGCCGAACTCCTTCTCCAGCGCAAGCCTGCAGGCGCGCGCTGCGTCGTGCCTGCCGACCCAGGACCAGAAGCCCATGGCGTTGCGGCCCGACGTGTCTGTTTTGTCCCCACTCTCCATGTGGTGCCGGGCCGTCGCGGGGTTCCAGAGCGCGTGAAACCGCATCGACGCGATCTGCAAGTCCGGCCTGCGACGGCAGAACGCATCGGCCATCTGCTCGCCAAGCCACTTCGACTGCGAGTAGGCGTCCTGCACTCGCGGCGGGTGAGCCTCGTCAACCGGGAAGTACTCCGGCACGAAGAGATCGGCTCCCCAGCCTGCACCGACAGCGTTGATCGAAGATGCCATGACGATCTTCTTGATCCCGTACAGCTCAGCTGCTTCCAGCACGTTCCAGTTTGAGAGCATGTTGACCCGGAAGACGGTGTGCTCGGCGTCCATGTTCGGCGCCGGGATAGCGGCCATGTGGACCACGGCGTCGACGCCCTGCATGACCGAGACGGTCTGGCCGTAGTCGGTGAAGTCGACGCGCTGGAAGAGCGCGCCGGAGTCGTGGGCGGTCGGCGGAGGTGGGGCGACATCGCCGTTGACGCATACGTGACCGTGGGCGGCGAGCTCGGCCATGATGTATTCGCCGGCCCGTCCCGAGCCGCCTGTGACGAGGACTTTCATCTGGTTCTCCTGTTGGTTAGGTGAGCGAGGCACATATTGTCATCCCGAGCGTAGCCGAGGGACCTGACTGGCTAACCCACGCAGGTGTTCAGGATTCGGATCAAGTCGGCACGACAGTTCTTCCCTCTCCCTCGATGGGAGAGGGATTAAGGGAGAGGGTGAAACTGCTGCCATCCTGGGCTAGCTTGCCCTGAGGTCCGGCAGCGCCGGGACGTTCCTTCTCCCAGCGGGAGAAGGTGCAGGATGAGGGAGAAGTCGTCTCACATTGGCAGGTCAGATCCCTCCGCTTCGGTCGGGATGACAAGGAGACTACCGCTGGGAGAGGAAGCCGACGACCCTCCCTCTAACTCCCTCCCGAGCCGGGAGGGAGGATTTCCCTCACCTAACCAGCCTCTCCAGCCCCAGTTCGTCTGTGCACGAATCGAACCACTCCGTCACCTCGCGGTGTAGCGGAATGCCCTCGCGGGTCCGCTTCTGCACCTCCTCGTGCTCCGGCAGTCCGGCGTAGAGCACTCGGTCGTGCCCCGGCGCCGGTGGCGTCTCGACAAGATAGGTCAGGAAATCGTCCATCGACTGCTTGAAGCGGTCGACATCAGTAAACGCATCGATCGAGTACGCCGCGACGAACTGCGTGCCGTTGCCCGGCGGGTTCGTCACGCCGAAAACCCCCGCCGACAGGATGCCTGCGAAGATCTGGCCGATCACTGACATCCCGTAGCCCTTGTGCGAACCCATCTCACGCGTCGAGCCCCACGGCAGCAGTCGCGTCGCCTCCGGCACCTCGCGCTCCGACATGATCGGCGTGCCGTCCTCGTCCGCCATCAGACCCGGGAGCAGGTCTGCGCCGGTCCTGCGCAGCAGCACGATCTTGTTCGCCGCCACAATAGACGATGAGATGTCGAGCACGAATGGCGGCATGGTCTTTGCCGGCACGGCCCACGAGTGTGGCACTGCGCCGACTCTGGGCACCGCTCCATAAGTCGGCACCGTTACCGCGCCGCCGCCGGTGATGGGGTAGCCGATCATGTCGTGCTCGAGCGCCAGCATCGAGTGGTAGGCCATCATGCCGGGATGTCGGCTGTTGTAGATGGTGACGGCGCCGATGCCGAACTCCTTCGCCTTGCCGATGGCGATCTCCATGGCCTTCGGGCAGGCGACGAGGCCGTGCGCTCCGTCTGCGTTGAGGGTTGCAGTGGCCGGCGATTCCCGGACGACTTTCAGGTCTGGCGTCGGGTTGATGCCGCCTTCCTGGAAGGTGCGCACGTAGTTGCGAAGCATGTTGGAGACGCCGTGGGTCTCGCAGCCGCGTTCATCTGCCACCACGAGTGCGTCCATGGCGAGATGGGCGTGCTCGTCCGGCATGCCCATCGCCAGGAAGACCTCTTTGGTGGTCTTCCGCAGGTCCTGGGGCATGACCGTCACGCGGTCTTTTTCAGGGACATGGAAGTGGTCAAGCATGGGCTTTCAGGTGTTGAGCAACGGTGTGTTCCCTGAGCGGAGTCGAAGGGTCTCTAGAGGAGCCAACTCGTCCTGTCAGAAGGAGTGTGCTTGCTAGAGATCCTTCGACTTCGTTTCACTCCGCTCAGGAAACACGTTGCCATCTACTGGTTTTGAAGACTGTCATTCTGAACTTGATTCAGAATCTGTCTGGCGATCTCGGATTGGCTGGTCAGATTCCTCCGTTCCGTTCGGAATGACGAGTGACGCCTGGAGTGACAAGCGGCGGGCGGATGGCAAACGCCGTGACGCTCCCTCTCAACCCGCCACCGCGTCACGCACCAGCGGCTCTGTCCCCAGCTCGGCGCTGATCGAATCGAACCACTCGATCACCTCTTTGTGCAGCGGGATTCCGCGCTCTGCCCGGTCCAGCGCCTCCTCGTGCTCGATCAGCCCCGCGTAGTAGACGCGGTCAGCGCCTGGCGCAGGCGGCGTCTCCGTCAGATAGCGCATGAAGTCATCCATCGAAGACTTGAAGCGCGCCACATCGGTGAACGCATCGACCTTGTACGCGGCGACGAAGTGCGACATCCGGCCCATGCCGTACGTGCCAAAAGCGCCGGTCGAAAGGATCCCGCCGAACACCTGCGCCACCACGCTCATGCCGTAGCCCTTGTGCGATCCCATCTCCCGTGTCGCCCCGGTCGGCAACAGCCAGGTGTGCTCCGGCACATCCTCCTCATCCATGATCGGTGAGCCATCGGCCGCCGCCAGCAGGCCGGGAATCGTCGGCTTCTCCATGCGTCGCAACAGCCCGATCTTGTTGGCCGCTACCGACGATGAAGAGATATCGAGGACGAACG
>JANQEF010000286.1 GCA_028278465.1 Dehalococcoidia bacterium
CCAGCGACGGCACGCCGATCTCCAACACCGCCACCGTCACGATCGACGTAACTCCTGTGAACACCGCGCCACAGGCAGACGATGACACCTACGGCACACTCGAAGACACGCCTCTGATCGTCGCGACTCCTGGCGTGCTCGACGGCGACACGGACATAGACGGCGACTCGTTGACCGCTGTCCCGGTCACCACGACGTCGAACGGCACACTGACGCTCAACCCTGATGGCTCGTTCACCTACACGCCAGCCGCCAACTTCAACGGCTTCGATACATTCACTTACAGGGCGAACGATGGCATCGCCAACTCCAACATCGCCACCGTCACGATCGAGGTGACACCCGTAAACGACACACCGGTTGCCAGTGGTCAGTCGGTCTCGACCGAGATGAGTACTCCGCTCGCGATAACTCTCATCGGCTCGGACGTCGAGGCCGGGCCACTGACGTACACGGTGACCGTCGATCCACAGCACGGCATATTTGTCGGCGGCGGTGCGAGCCTGACCTACATACCGACCGACGGCTACACCGGCGCAGACTCCTTCCAGTTCACGGTCACCGACGCCGATCCCACCAGCCCGGAGACGAGCGCCCCCGCCACTGTCGAGATTGACGTGACCGCACCTGCCGACGGCCTCTTCGGCCAGTGGACATTCGACGACGGCACCGCAATCGACGTGTCTGGCAACGGCAACGATGGGACCATCAGCGGCGCCACCCCAACGACCGGGCAGACCGGCACCGGCGCGCTAATGTTCGACGGCAACAACGACTACGTGGATCTCGGCACGTTGCCGACGCTGTTCGGAGCTCCCCTGCAGGAGCTCACGATCACGGCTTCGGTCAGGTCGGACCAGTTGACCAACTGCGGCTCGTTCGACTGCCGAATCTTCTCGAAGGCGACCGGTGTCCGTGCACAGGACCACGCCATCATGCTCAGCACGATCCGCAGCGGGCCGGACATTGTGTTGAGGTTCCGTCTGCGGCTGAACGGCTTCACACACACGCTGATCGCCTCAGGCGCTCCATTGCAGGACGGCGTATGGATGGACGTCGCGGCGGTGTACGACGGTGCGCAGATGATGCTCTACTTGGACGGACAGCTGGTGGGCAGCATGGCCCAGTCCGGCGCGGTCACGGACATCGCTGGCTCCTCGGCATGGATCGGCGGCAACCCGTCGGGCGTCTCGGACCGGCCCTGGGAAGGCCCGATCGATGAAGTGCGCATCTACGAACGCGCCCTCACACCGCAAGAGATCCAGCAGCTGGACTCCTGACGCCCGACCGGACGATGATCGTGCGGTGAGCCGAGCAGCGCTGAGGCGGCCGACTCTGCTACGGCGTCAGGCCTGCCAGGGTCTGAACATCCTGCAGCGTGAGCGCCCGGTCGTACAACCTGACGTCGTCGACCAGGCCGTCCCACGGTCGCACCGTCGGGCCGGGCGGGTTTCCACCGACCCAGAGCGGCAGCCCGGCGTTCACGTCTATCACCCCGTTCTTGGCGATCGACCCGACCAGCACGCCGTCCAGGTACAGCCGCATCTCGGACCCGCCATAGGTCGCCGCGATGTGATGCCACTGGCCGTTCGACACGATGCCGGAACCACCGATCAGCGTCGTCGTGGTGCCGCCTGCCTTCAACCTGAAACGTAGCTTCGTGCCGCCGCTGTTGATCGTGCTCACCATGAAGTAGTGATCCTGCGTGCTGACGCCCGATGCCTTGGAGACGATTCGGCAGTCGAATGAGTTGCAGTTGGCGAGGTTGTCTGCGTTGAACCACGCCGCGAACGAGACGGCTGTGCCACTGAAGTCCATGTTCCCGGCGTCCACGTAGTCGTTGGCTCCATCGAACGAAAGCGCGCCCGCGCCGACCTGCCCGGGCGTGAACAGGACAGGTCCATTCACCGTGCCGTCGTTGCCGTTGGCCGTGCTGTCGGTCGCCGTGCCGTCGTCGAAGGTCCAGTGCAGGATCAGCCCGGCATCTACCGATGGCGGGCCGCCGTCAGGAGTCGGGATCAGGTCGAATGTGCCGGTGGCCGGTTCGACGTCGTTCTCACCACCGTCTTCGACAGTGAACTCGAATGAGTCGGGGTCCGAGGCGAGGCCGGCGTGCTCGTAGGTCACCAGACTGGCGTCAACGTCCGCCTGTGTGAAGGTTCCACCTAGTCCCAGCGGCGTGCCGCTCAGCGCGATGTCTCCCTGCGCCGGTGTAGTCGTCAGCGTGTATGTGAGGCCGGCCGGGCTGTCGTCGGCGTCTGTTGTCTGCAGGTCGGCGGTTTCGATAGTTGTCGAGCCGCCTTCGAGCACGAACACGCTGTGCGCTTTGAACTGCGTGTGCAGCGCCACCACGAAGGAGTCCCTCGAGGCGGAGAGCACATCCACGTCTCCGTCTCTGTCCATGTCGATCGGGAAGATGCCGTAGGCGCCGTTGGCCGACAGGTCGACGTCGTGGCGCGTGAAGTTCTCGGCGCCGTCGTTCTCGTACCAACTGACAGCGTCGCTGTTCACCGCAGCGGTCAGCGCGTCTATGTTGCCGTCGCCGTTGATGTCCGTGGCGATGACCGTCCGCGCGCCGTCGGCGCTCGAGTCCATGATGTGCTCGGTGAAGTTCTCCGAGCCGTCGTTCTCGAACCAGGAGATGGTGTCGTCCCACCGTCCTGCCGAGAAGATGTCCACGTCGCCGTCACCGTCCACGTCCGCCGGAGAGACGAAGTAGGCGCCGATGACGTTCGTACTGATCACGTGCTTGGTGAAGCTCTCGGACCCGTTGTTCTCATACCAGGTCACGGCGTTGTCAAACGTTATGGCGGCGACAACATCGATGTCCCCATCGCCATCTACGTCGATGCCTTCCGCACGCTTCGCACCGTTCGCTGCCGAGTCGATGGTGTGGAGCGTGAAGTTCTCGGCGCCGTCATTCTCGTACCAGCTGATCGAGTCGCCGTCCTGCTCCGATGTGACGACATCGATGTCTCCATCACCGTCCACGTCGATCGTCATGAGCGAGTGCGCGCCGTTCGCCGTGGTGTCGATGTTGTGCCTGGTGAAGTTGCCGAGCCCGTCGTTCTCGTACCAGGCGTGTGTATCGGCGATGTAGCCAGATGCCAGGATGTCGACATCTCCGTCTTGGTCCAGGTCGTCGGTGTGGGCCGGGTACGCGCCGTCCAGGGCCGAGTCCACCACATGGGTGATGAAGCCGCCGGTTCCGTCGTTCTCATACCAGAAGACGGTGTCGTCGACGAAGTCGGTCGCCACCAGGTCTATCTCGCCGTCGCCGTTGTAGTCGGCGGCCACGACGAAGTGGGTCTGGTTGACATCGGATGCTATGACCTGCCTGCCGAACTCGATCTGGCCGGTCACGATGGTCGGCGCGGTGTTGGTCGAGCTGACGGTGATCGTGACGGTGGCGATGTTCGAGTCGAGAGAGCCGTCGTTGGCCTTGTACGTGAAGCTGTCGATGCCCGAGAAGCCGATGGTCGGCGTGTAGGTGAACGAACCGTCCGAACTGAGCGCCAGTACGCCGCTTGAAACGTCCGTCACCAGGCTCGCCGTCAGCGAGTCGCCTTCCGTGTCAGTATCGTCCGCCAGTACTCCGGACAGCGCGTCAACGATCAGCGTGGTGTCCGGAGTCATGTTGTACTGATCGTCTCCGGCCAAAGGCGGATCGTTGACCGGGTTGATGGTCAGGTTGACCGTCGCGTCCGACGACGTCTCGATGCCGTCGTTGGCGCGGTACACGAACGAGTCTGAGCCGTGGAAATCAGGGTTGGGCGTGTAGGTGAACGACCCGTCCGGGTTCAGGGTGAGGTTGCCGTTGGTCGTGGTTGTCACGAGCTCAGCGGTCATGGCAGCGGACTCAGGGTCGTTGTCGTTCGCCAGCACTCCCGGCGCGATCACAACCAGCTGGGTGTCCTCCGGCGTGCTGTAGATGTCGTCGACCGCCGTCGGGGGCACGTTCGGAGCGATCACCGTGATGTCGACCGTCGCCGCGAGGCTCGTCACAGTGCCGTCGTTGACGGTGAAGGTGAACAGGTCCGGCCCGATATATGGCGTGTTGGACGTGTAGGTGACGTTCGGTGGAGTTCCCAGCAGACCGCCGTTTGCGGGTCCGGTGGCGATGACGAACGTCAGCGTGTCGCCGTCCACGTCGGTGCCTGTCAGCGTGATGTCGAGCGGCGTGCCCTCTTCGGCGATCACCGCCTGCGGGTTCGCGACCGGCGGGTCGTTGATCGGGCTCACCGTGATGTTGACTGTTGCGGTGTTCGAGGTCCCGGTCGCGTCGCTGGCACGGTAGGTGAACGAGTCCGGTCCGTTGTAGTTGGTATCAGGCGTGTAGGTGAACGACCCGTCGCCGCTTAGCGAGACCGTGCCGTTGGACGCGTTGGATATCAGCTGGGCCGTCAGTGGATCGCCCTCGGCGTCCGTGTCGTTTGCGAGCACGCCGTCGGCCGGGACACTCAGCACGTCGTCTTCGTCGACGGTGTACAGGTCGTCGTTGGCGAATGGCGGGTTGTTGACGATGCCGGCGGCAAGCACCTGTATCTCGGAGAGGCTGAGCGTGCGCGTGTAGAGACGCACGTCGTCAATGGCGCCGTCCCACGGTCTTGCAGACGCTACTAGCGGGTTAGCCCCGACCCACAGTGGAAGGCCAGGGTTGGCGTCGATCGTCCCGGTCTTGGCTCGTGAGCCGACCTCGACGCCGTCAAGGTAGATCCGCATGTTGACACCGTCATAGGTGGCTGCGATGTGGTGCCACTGGCCGTTGCTCAGGTTGCCGGAGCCTGCGATCAGCGTCGCGGTCGAGCCGCCTGCCTTCAACCTGAACCGCAGCTTTGGACCGCCGCTGTTGATGGTGCTGATCATGAAGTAGTGGTCCTGCGTGCTGACGCCGGACGCCTTGGAGACGATTCGGCAGTCCCAAGAACCACAGTTGGCGAGATCGGTCGGGTTGACCCACGCCGCAAACGAGGCGCTAGAGCCTGGCACATCGAGGTTTCCGGCGGAGACGTGATCGCCGGTTCCGTCGAACGTGAGCGCGCCGGGGCCGATGTGGCCCGGAGCGAGCAGCACCGCGCCGTTCACAGTCCCGTCGTTGCTGTTGCCGGAGCTATCGCTCGCGGTGCCGTCGTCGAAGGTCCAGTGGAAAAGAAGGTCGGCGCTGGGCTGCGAAACGGTTATGTCGACCGTCGCCTCAGGGCTCGGCCCGCTCCCGTCGTCGACGGTGAAGGTGAACGAGTCTGGCCCGGTGTACGGCGTGTTGGACGTATAGATAACGTTCGGCGGAGTGCCGATGAGTCCGCCGTTCGTGGGCCCCGTGCCGAGCGCGAACGTCAGGGTGTCGCCATCTACATCGGTTCCTGTCAGCGTGATGGCGAGCGGGACGCCTTCCTCTGCATTCACGGCCTGCGGATTGGCGACAGGCGGATCGTTGATCGCGTTGACGGTGATCGTCGCGGTGGCGTTGTTCGACGAGCCGGTTGCGTCAACTGCTCGGTATACGAAGGAGTCCGGTCCATTGAAGTTCAAGTCAGGCGTGTAATCGAAGGAGCCGTCCGGGTTGAGCGTCAGCGTGCCGTTAGGTGTCGTGGAGACGAGTTGCGCCGAGAGCGGGTCGCCTTCAGTGTCCGTGTCGTTGCCAAGCACACCCGGAGCCGCCACGCTCAGCGGGTTGTCCTCATCGACGCTGTAACCAGGGTCATCGACCGCCACAGGCGGGTCGTTGACGACACCGGTTGCCAGCGCCTGGATCTCCGTGGGGCTCAACGTGCGGCTGTAGAGACGCACATCGTCGATATCGCCGTCCCACGGCCTTGCAGACGCCACGAGCGGGTTCGCTCCGACCCACAGCGGAAGGCCAGGGTTGGCGTCGATCGTCCCGGTCTTGGCTCGTGAGCCGACCTCGACGCCGTCAAGGTAGATCCGCATGTTGACGCCGTCATACGTGGCGGCGACGTGGTGCCACTGACCGTTGCTGAGGTTGCCGGAACCGGCAATCAGCGTCGCTGTTGAGCCGTTCGCCTTCAGCCTGAACCGCAGCTTCGGGCCACCACTGTTGATGGTGCTGATCATGAAGTAGTGGTCCTGCGTGCTGACGCCGGACGCCTTCGAGACGATCCGGCAGTCCCACGAACCACAGTTGGCCAGGTTGGTCGGGTTGACCCAGGCGGCGAAGGAGGCGTTGCTCCCGGCCAGGTCGAGATTCCCAGCGTCTACGTAGTCGTTCGTTCCATCGAACGTGAGCGCGCCCGGACCGACATGCCCCGGTGTGAGCAGCACGGCGCCGTTGACCGTGCCGTCGTTGCTGTTGCCGGAGCTATCGGTCGCGGTGCCGTCGTCGAACGTCCAGTGGAGGATCAGAGATGGGTCGGCGGAGACGGCGTCAGGTCGCACAGACGCGACGAAGAGCAGCGCCGCAACGCCCATCACCACCGCAGCTTTCTGCAACCTGCGTAGCAACGCTCTTCCTCGCAATACCGACTCGATAACGAGGCGTCGAATACTGAACGAAAAGTGAACGCGAATCTATCCAGAGGGCTCAGACTGCGTTAATAAGCGATGAATAATCGCCGGGAATTCGGCCTCTTGCCCGCGCGCCGGGCGGTGAGCCAGATGATGCCGCCGGAACTCGGAAAGGAGCGCGGAACGCCGACCGAATCAAGTTGCTGTGACTTGCAGTATCCGGCGCGATGGGCAGGTGAATGCAGATCAGGTTGCTGCAACTACAGGGCGATGCGCGTCCAGCACGCTCGTCGCTACGTTGCACGCAGCCTGAACCTGCTCTGGCGGCGCCTCGGCTCGGATGCAGGCCGCCACACCGATCAGCGCAGTCGTGAAGAACGCCGCCAGCTCATCAAGGTCGGCGTTCGCATCAACTTCGCCCGAACGCTGCCCGTTGGCCAGAGTCCGGCGAAATGCTCGGGTCAGCCGCTCCATGTAAGCGTTGACATAGCGTCCGGCCCCCGGGTCGAGCGCCGCTCGCTCGACTGCGGTGTTGCACATGAGGCAGCCGCGCCCGCGAGCCCAGCCCTCGCTGGCCGAACCGTATATGGCGAATGACTCACGGATCGCGTCGGTGGCCGCGCCCGGAGCCTCAATAGGAGACAGCACGTTCGAGAGGTGCTCCTCGCTGTATCGCTGCAGCGCCGCCTCGAAAAGACCCTGCTTCGACCCGAACTCTGCGTACATGCTCTTCCGGTTGACGCCTAGCTCAGCCACCAGCTCGGCAGTGCTCGTGCCGTTGTAGCCCTGCCGACGAAACAGCTCGATCGCGCGGTCGAGAAGCTCTATCCGGTCGTACTGTTTTGTTCCGGTCATCGGTGTTTCAATATCTCCCTTGACATAGGGTAATCGATCAGTTACCTTGTCCGCAAGTAACCGATTGGTTACCCGCGGCCAGCAAGGTCTTCAGAGCCTGCATCAGAGGAGCAATAAAGTGGACAGCAACCACATCACAGTCATCTACAAGTGGACAGCGCAGCCGGAGAAGCTGGATGAGCTCACTTCGATCTACTCGGACGTGACGGCGGCGATGGAGCAGAACGAGCCGGGCGCCGAGGCTGTTCACGTCTACGTCTCAGAACAGGAGAACGCCCTGTACGTGCGAGATGAGTTCGCAGACGCCGACGCGCTCGGTTTTCACCTCAGTAGCACCGCGGCCGCTCACTTCCCGCAGCTGCTGGCCATCGCCACGCCGGGACCGTTCTTCTTCTTTGGCGACGTGCCTGAGGAGCTGAAGCAGGCCACGGAGCAGATGCAGCTCGGAGCCGAGTTCGGCCTGCACACCGCAGGCTTCGACCGCTGATTCCCGCCGCTAGAGGAGATCTGTCAACGGACGCAAGAGCCGGGTGTAGTCAGGGCGTATTTGGCGCTGTGAATACGCCCGGCTTTTTTTGGCGAGGCTATGCTGGCGGTCACAGTTTCGGGTCAGCGAGCGAATCGGTTAGGCCCAGCGAGGACGCCGAGTAGTCGACGACGAAGTGTCGGAAACGGCTGCGGAAGGATTCTGGTGGAGCTGGGGGGATTCGAACCCCCTACCTCTTCGATGCGAACGAAGCGCTCTCCCAAATGAGCTACAGCCCCGATTTCAGGCGATGCCCGACGGATGCGGGCGCTGAACGTGCCGTGAAGACCGCTCCGCGCGGCCGGCACATCTTCCAGATTAGCAACACGGTGTTGTTTGTGTAAACGGCGACAGTTTGCCGTGCGTGCGGCGGCATGCTTGCTACGCGTTCTCTCCACTTCCCGCGAGGATGCGACGCAGGCGGCGTCGTGCCTGGACTCTGTTCCGTCAGCTAATGGGCTGTCCATGCCTCTGATCGTCGGCTGCTGCTCCTAGTCGCCGACGAGTAACACGCGGTGTGAGCCGTTCCGCTTTCGTCGGTTGGCCGCGCAAACGAGGCCAAGCTTGGCTTTAACTACGCAGCGCTCGCTTTCAGCTCCGCCCGTCCGCTGGCCGTCCGCTCCCGTGCGAGCAATGCTGTGCCTGCTCGTAGCTCCGCCTATTCTCGGCCCTCCTGATGACTGTCCTCATCTTCGAGGTCGACCGCTTTCGACTCGCCATCAACTCCTTTAGGGCGACCGACTACAGCGCAACCGACCACTCGCAGATCCCGGCCACCACCGTCCTAGCAACTGAACGTTCAGCCCGACCAGTCGTCTCCACTCTCCCTACTTCTCCGCCTCCACTCCCCGCACCCGGCCTCACCCCAACTCTCTGGATGGGCGTATCATCCGCCCGCGCAGCCCACCAAAGCCCGCAAAAATCAAGCACCCGGCGACAACTAACAAGGAGAACAGGTCCTGTGCTGGAGCATTTCAAGGTACCCGAAGACATCGCCGTAAAGGTCCCGCTCGATCGCCTGCGGGCCACGACCAGTGCGGTCTTCCAGAAGTGCGGCGTGCCCGAAAAGGAGGCCGATCTCGGGACCGACGTTCTCATGTTCGCTGACCAGCACGGCATCGACACGCACGGTGTCTCAAACATGCTCCGCAGCTACGTCAACTCGTACAACTCCGGCGCGATCAACCCCGACCCGACCATCTCCATCGTGAAGGAGACCGCCAGCACCGCGCTGGTCGACGGCGGCGGTGGCCTGGGCCTGATGACCGCTCCGAAGGCGATGGAGATTGCCATACAGAAAGCCCGCGAGACCGGTGCAGGTGTCGTCAGCATCCGCAACTCCGCGCACCTTGGCGCTGCCGGATACCACGCCATGCTGGCGGCCGAGCAAGACATGATCGGCTGGTGCATGACCGCCGGCGGGAAGTCGATGATCCCGACCTTCGGTGCTGAGCCGCAGCTCGGCACTAACCCGATCGCGTTCGCAGCTCCTTCCGACAAAGAGCCGACCTTCATGTTCGATGCCGCGATGACGTCTATCGCCGGCAACAAGATCGGACTCGCCAACCGGCTCGGCAAGCCGATGGGTGCTGGATGGGTCGCCAACGAGGACGGCACTCCGAACATGGAGGGAGGCGCCGCGAGCGCGTTCGCGGCCAATTCATTGCGGACGCAGCTTCCGCTGGGTTCGACGCGCGAGCTCGGTTCCCACAAGGGCTACAGCCTGGGCGTGATGGTCGACATCCTCTGCGGCCATCTCTCGTTCGCTCCCGGGTTTGCCGAACTTGCCCTCCGACGCCGGGCCCACTTGGTCGCGGCGTACAGCGTCGATGCTTTCGGCGACGTTGCCGAGTTCAAGAGCAACATGGACAGCATGCTGAAGGGGCTGCGCGAGACGAAGCCGATGCCGGGCCACGACCAGGTCTGGTACGCGGGGTTGCCGGAGCACTACGAGGGCATCAAGCGGGCAGAGCACGGCGTGCCGTTGCATCCCGAAGTAGTCGACTGGTTCCGTTCGATCTGCGCCGAGTTCGAGATCCCGTTCGACCTGGCCTGAGCGTCCGGAGATGGCGTGAACCTGCGAGAACAGCTTGATGAGCTGATCGAGCCTTTGCTGCAGCACGAACAGGTGAAGCGGTTCACCGCATCGCGCGAGCGGCTTTCGAGCGATCCATATCGCCCAACGTTCCACTTCTCTCCGCCTGAGAACTTCATGAACGACCCGAACGGTTTGTGCCAGTGGAACGGCCTTTATCACCTCTTCTACCAGTTCAGGCAGGATGGCGAGGACCGCGTTCACTGGGGCCACGCGGTGAGCGCAGACCTGCTGCGCTGGCGCGACCTGCCGATTGCGCTCTACCCCGACCAGGAGCAGGACTGCTTCAGCGGGCAGACGCTGGTCGAGGACGACCGCGTGATCGCCATCTATCACGGCACACAGGCCGGAAACGCGGTGGCGACAGCGACCGACCCGCTGCTGATTCAGTGGGAGAAGCACCCCGACAACCCGGTGATCCCGATCGTGCCCATCGACGGCGACGGCTCACCGTACCGCGTCTTCGATCCCTGCATCTGGAAAGAGGACGACGGCTATTACTCGCTATCCGGCGTCTACAAGAACGGGACGCGCAGCGTGGACTGCGAGGGCGTCGCTCATGTCTTCAGATCGTCGGACCTGAAAGAGTGGGAGCATCTCGGCCCGCTGGCGGAGTCGGTCTACGACACCGAACCGGGCGAGGACTACGCGGTGCCTAACTTCTGGCCCATCGGCAACGGCAAGCACATGCTGCTGTTCTTCAGCCACAAGCGCGGCGGCCAGTACTTCGTGGGCGAGTACGATGCCGCGGCGCACCGCTTTCACCCGGAGCAGCACGGCCGGATGAACTACGGGCCACTGGCGGTCGGCAGCCTGCATGCTCCGTCGGCGACCGTTGATGACTCTGGCCGGTTCCTCTCGATCTTCAACGTGAAAGAGAGCAGGGAGCCGAACGGCTGGAACGACATCATGACGCTGCCGCGAGTGCTTTCGCTCGACGGAGACGGCTCGTTGCGGATCGAGCCGGTTAGCGAGGTCGAGTCTTTGCGCGGCGAGCACCGGCAGGTTGATCCGGTCGATGTCGAGGCGAACAGCGAGGTTGTTCTGGACGAGGTCAGCGGGAACGCGCTGGAGTTGGAACTGGTGCTGGAGCCGGGTGACGCGCACGAGTCGGGTTTGAAGGTGCTGCGCTCGCCGGATGGCGCGGAGGAGACGAGGATCTCCTTCTTCCCGAAGGGTCATCCGCGGTTTGGGACCGCGCAGCTTCAGATCGATGGCACGGCTTCTTCTTTGCGGACGGACATTGTTCCGCGGACGCCTGAGATCGGGCCATTGGAAATCGGCGAGGACGAGCCGCTGCGGCTGCGGGTTTTCATTGATCGCAGCATCGTCGAGGTGTTCGCTAACGGCCGCCAATGTTTGACGTTGCGCGCCTATCCGGACCGGCCGGACAGCGTCGGTGTTTCGCTGTTTGCCCGCGGCGGGAGAGCAAGGTTGCAGAGGCTGGACGCGTGGCAGATGCAGAGCGCGTGGCCGGAGCTTTAGCTGGGTGTGGATTGTGTTCCCTGAGCGAAGCCGAAGGGTCTCTAACTCAGTCGGCTGGTTTCGTCATGACCGGTGACCCCCGCAGAGGTCCTTCGACTCCGCTGCACTCCGCTCAGGAAACACAGTCGTCCCGATTACATCGGGACCGGGCGCGCCCCTACCAAATCCCGCGTTCTACTCCGGCGCCTGTCTCCAGAACGGCTCTCGCTTCCGCACGTTCTCCAGGATCGATTCATCGAACGGCGGCAGCGTGAAGCCGAGCGGCTGCAGCGGCCCTGTCCGCCAGCCGATGCGCTTATGTACCTGTGGCTGGCTGTAGTAGGCGAGGTACACGACCTCCAGCACATTGGCGAAGTCGCCGGAGATCGAGCCCTCGATCTCCCTGATCGCCTCGTCCTGCTGCCCTGCATCGAGCGCCAGGAACCCGCCGGCCACCTCGACCGACATGTCCAGCGTCAGCGCGTCCAGGAACCGGACGAGCGACTGACGATACCGATCATGCTCGGCGGCCATGCGCTCAACCTCGTCCAGCAGCCCCATCGAGCCGGCGCCCGGAAGATCGTCGACCGGCGGCACCAGGCGGTCCATCACGGCGCGCATGTTGCGCCTGTCTGACTCGGTCAGCGTTCCCTCTTTCGTCGGCATAACTGTCTCCTGTGCCGGTGTTTACCGTCTCGATGAAGACGGAAGGTCAGCTCTTCAGGTCCTGCCGCTCGCTGGCGATGTAGTCGGCGGCCCAGAGCGCAATGGCCTGGATCGTCGGCGTCGGGTTGACCGCTCCGCTGGTCACGAAGACGCTGCCGTCGACGACAAACAGGTTGTCGATGTCGTGTGCCTGACAGTGCTTGTCGACCACCGACTGCTCCGGGTCGTCGCCCATGCGAGCGGTGCCCATCAGGTGCCAGCCTCCGCCACGCAACATCGGGTTCGTCTCGGTGCGGTGCGCGCCTCCCGCCTCCAGCACCTTCTCGGCATTGCGAATGCCGTGGTCGAGCAGCTTCCGGGTGTTGCGGGACACCTTGTAGAAGACCTTAGGCGCAGGGATGCCGTTCGAGTCGACGGCCTTCAGGTCCAGCTCGACCCGGTTGTGCTCCTCCGGCAG
>JANQEF010000290.1 GCA_028278465.1 Dehalococcoidia bacterium
CAACCGAGACCATACGTCTCTCGAACCTGTACGCCGAGCCCGGCGCAGACATGGTGCGCGTGCGGATACCCGGCGCGGCGCGGGGCGGCAGAGCGTCGGGGGGGCCCGTCGAGTACTACGAGGAGGTGACGAAGGGCAGCCCGGTGCCGGTCGTGGTGATCCACCAGCCTCGCGGCGCCCTGAACCCGGATGCCACGCCGGAGCAGATCGGCGAGATCACAGCGCTGGACAACGTGTTCGCATACATCATCTCGCTGAACTACCGCTGGGAGTGCCGCATCCCGAAGTTCATCGCGCCCGGCGTGAAGCTGTGGACCTGCAACGGGTCGATCGTGCTGCCGGGCGGGATGTTCGGCGCAGACGGCGGCTGCATGTTTTTCGCTAACTGGGGACCGGGGCTGGTGAAGCGGGTGCTGGAGCTTGCGATGGAGGGGAAGTACGAGGAGGCGAACCGCATCCAGCAGTCGATGACGCACGCCGATTTCCTGGGAATGTCGTGGGGCACGGCGGCGCTGAAGGCGGGGCTGAACATGCTGGGTTACGAGGCGACTGTGCCCCGCAAACCGACTCAGCCGCTGACCGCCGAGCAGGAGTCAGAGCTACGACAAGCGTTCGTGGAGTGCGGGTTGCTGGAGGGGTAGGGGATCACCTTCGTCCCGAAACGGAGTGAGGGACCTGGGGTGGTGCGGCGACGCGTCTTTGAGCGTCCGCCTAAGCCAGGAGCTTTGAGCTCAGATCCTCCCAATGCGGATTGCCAGCTTCGATCAGTGCAACCTTCTTTTCGCGTCTCAGGCCCTTGATCTGCCGCTCTCGTGCGAACGCTGCCTCTGCGGAGTCGGCGACTTCTGCGTAGACGAGGCGGTTCGTCCGGTACTTGCGCACGAAGCTGTTGACCGCGCCTGAGACATGCTGTTCGAGTCGACGTCGAAGATTGTTGGTCGAGCTGGTGTAGATCGTGCTGCGGATGCTGGCGAGGATGTAGACGTAGTGGGCCACGGGCCGAGGTTAGCGGTTCGGTCCCGAGACCCGGATCGGGATGTCGCAACTCTGCGGTGATTTAGCGATCGGCCCGGGTCGGTCGCCGCCCCTCATCCGGGTCCCTCACTCCGTTTCGGGACGAAGGGTGTGCCACCCGCCCGCATCACACCCCGTGTATCCTCGCCTGCGCTCAAGGCCGTACGCCCGACCTTCTCGGTCATCAACCCGGCCCACATCGACCTGACCTCAGCCACCACCAACCCGACGAAAGCTTCCAGCCCATGCACCTCACCAGCAAAGACAACATCCTCGCCATCACTTCGGAATGGAAGGGAGAGCGTGACGCCGCCGGGCGGCCGCTTGTGCCGGACGACATCCTGGCCCGCATGGAGAAGGTGACCACCGAGGAGGCCTGGGGCGTCTGCAAGCGCGCCGGCTACAGCTTCCAGTTCACCGGCAACTGGACTACGCTGCACCCGGAAAAGGTTCTCGTGGGCCGGGCCGTCACCTGCCGCTGGGTGCCTCGCAGGCCGGACGTTCACGACTCGATCGACCGCCAGGGCGAGAAGGACTCACGCGTCGGTTTCCAGAACTCGTGGGTGATCGATGAGCTGGTCGAGGGTGATGTGCTGGTTGTGGACCTGTTCGGCAAGGTGAAGGACGGCACGTTCGCTGGAGACAACCTGGCGACGGCGATTCAGCAGAACACGCATCGCGGGCTGGTGGTGGACGGCGGTGTGCGGGATGTGCAGCGCATGCTGCAGCTCGACGATTTCAACGCCTTCGTGCGCGGCTATGACCCGACGGCGATCCTGGATGTTTCGATGCCGGAGATCAACGGCGTGACGCGCATTGGCGAGGCGACGTGCGTGCCGGGTGACGTGGTGCTCGGAACGGTCGAAGGGCTGATCTTCATCCCACCGCACCTGGCGGAGGAGGTGGTGACGACGTCGGAGCGGATCAGGCTGAAGGATGAGTTCGGGCAGCAGCGGATTCGTGAGGGCGTCTACACGCCGGGCGAGGTGGACCGGGAGTTCTCAGACGAGATGAACGCCGATTTCGAGCGCTGGAAGAAGGAGCGGGAAGGTTAGGGGATCACCTTCGTCCCAAAACGGAGTGAGTTAGAGGGCGCGTCGTGTTCCCTGAGCGAAGTCGAAGGTTCTCGTGAGGGGGCGACTGATCTTGTCAGGGCGAGTCTCTGCTGTAGAGGTCCTTCGACTTCGCTGTGCTCCGCTCAGGAAGCACAGACGTCCCGGCGGAGCCGGGACCGGGCGCGGCAAGCAGCGCCCCTACCAGCTAACGAAGAGTCGCCGCTCCTCATCCGGGTCCCTCACTCCGTTTCGGGACGAAGGGAACGGCCGCCGAACGCCTACGCCACCTCAGTGGCGGCGTCGTCCATGGTCGGCTCCTCGCCGGCTACGGGGATCATTACCGACACCTCGGTGCCGGAGCCTGGCTGCGACCGCACACTCACACGCCCGTCGTGCGAATCCACGATCGCCTTCACAATCGACAGTCCCAGGCCGAGGCCTGACACCGACCGCGTGATCTCGCTGTTGCCGCGGTAGAACTCCTCGAACAGGCGGCTCTGGTCCTCCTCAGAAATCCCCTCACCCTGGTCCGTGACGCTCATCAGAACAGTTCCGCCGCTCTCACGAGTATTAACCGTGATCGTCGTGTGCTCCGGCGAGTACGCCGACGCGTTGCTCAGGAGGTTCATCAGCAGCTGCATCATGCGCTTGCGGTCTGCGAACAGCTCCGTCTCGCCGGCCTGCAGGTCCATGCGCAGTCGCTGCCCCTTCGGCGCCACCAGCGCGTCCGCCGAATCCTTCACATCGTCGATCAGCCGCTGTATCGAGAAGCGTTCCTTCCTGATCTCGAACTCGGTGGCGTGCATCTCCGTCACCTCGAGCAGCTCCTCGATGAGCGAGTTGAGGTGGTCGCCGTTCTTCTTCATCACCTCGAGGTGGTCGAGGTTGGCGTCCCGGTTCGAGCCGTCCTGCCGGCGGCGCAGCACTTCGGTGAACGCCAGCATCGACGTCAACGGCGTGCGCAGCTCGTGAGAAACCATCGAAAGGAACTTGTCCCGCTCCCGGCTGATCTCTTCCAGCTGCTGGTTCCTCAGCTCCAGGCGTTCCGCCTCCACCTTGCTCTCATTCATCGCCATCTCGTGCGCCATCGCCCTGCGGCGTGAGCGGTTGATGATGGTGTCTGCCGTGAAGACGATGCCGAGCAGCACGGCGAACGCCGCGCCCATCGTGGTGAAGAGCGTGCGCATCATAGAGTTGCGAGTGCTCTCGACCCGGAAGTCGAGTGCGCCAGTGACCTCGCGCGCAATCTCCAGCACCTGCGTCGTCTGCTGGTTGGACTGGTTGACCAGCGGGATGTAGGTGGACGTGAGGTCGCCGCTTGAGACGTTTCCGTCGGTGTTGACGAAGGCGACGTCTCTGTTGAGTCCGGTGGCGATCTCGCCGTTCAGGGCCGTGGTGAAGATGGAGTCGTCGGGCGTCACGTTGCCGGCGGCGTTTTCGGCGGATGACCAGAGGAGTGCGCCTTCAGCGTCAAAGAGCGAGAGCCGGACGATGTTCGAGCTCTGCATCAGCGTGCTCATGACCATCGACTCGAACCCTAGAGAGGTTGCCGAGTCGGATGGCGCGCCTGCGATGTCGGTGCCGTCGGTGAAGGTGTTAACGGCTCCGGCCACGAGGTCTGCGTTCTGCGTCGACTGTTCGCTTATGTCTGAGACGAGGTTGGATTCTTCGTTGGTCCGGGCTGTCCGGGTGATGAGTATGGCGGCGATGGCGAATATTGCGATGCCGGCTACTACGAAGCTGGCGGTGAATCTGAATCGAAAGTCCATTGGATACGGGTTTGCTACAGGTGTTCACCGACGCCGTTTTTCAGTTCGGGTCGGCCAGTTGGGGTTGCGATACAGAAAGAGGTTATTGGGGCGCGAGTGGGGTAGTGTCGCACCACGGTTTGCTTTCGGTGTTCGCTGTTCGGGGGGGGGAGGGTCCTCCCTCCCAGCTTGGGAGGGAGCTAGAGGGAGGGTCGGTCCTGCTGTCTCCTGAACTCCAGATGGGAGGCCACCGCTTCCAGCGCCCCGTCAAGATTCCCAAGCACTTCGGTATTCCAGAACCGCAGCACGGTGTAGCCACGACTTTCCAGGTGCTTTGTTCGGTCCTCGTCGTAATCGCGGTTTATGTCGTGCTGACCGCCATCCACTTCTATGATCAAGCGCTCCTCTCGACAGCAGAAGTCGACGACATACTCGTCTATCGGATACTGACGAGTGAAACGGTAGCCGTGGAGTTGTCTGCCACGCAGCGCTCTCCACAGCCGTTTCTCCGCAACGGTTTGATTGGCCCGAAGCTGCTTTGCCCTGAAGGTCGCCGTACGCATGCCGCCAGTTTCGCACCAGGCGCTTGTGAACTCTCAGGGGAATGTCCCTACCGACCCTCCCTCTAACTCCCTCCCAAGCTGGGAGGGAGGATTGCCGCCGCTTGTGCCATAATCGCCGCCTTGAGGCCGGCACGATCTGAACGGAAGGGGACAGACCATGCGTTTTGCGGTGATGGGAGCCGGAGACATCGGCGGCCGCTACGGAGGACGGCTGGCGGCATCGGGGCTCGACGTGACCTTCGTCGCCAGGGGAGACCGCCTGAGGCAGCTCCAAAAAGAAGGCCTCCACGTTCCGGGCAACCCGCACCTGCAGGGAGTCGACCTCAATGAGATCAACGTCACGGACGACCCGGCGTCGGTCGGCCCGGTCGATGCGATCATCTTCGCCGTCAAGAGCTACCAGCTTGAGCCCGCCGCCGAGCAGATGCGCCCGATGGTCGGGCCGGAGACGATGATCATCCCGCTTCAGAACGGCATCACGTCGCCGGGCCGGATCGGCGAGATCGTTGGCCGGGAGCACGTGCTTGGCTACGCCACGTGGATCCCGAACGCGATCGGTGAGCTCGACGGCCCGGTTTCGCCGCGCGTCCAGAAGCTGCACGCCGTTCTGAAGGAGGCGGGATGGGGCGTCGAGGCGGTTGACGACATCTGGCTGCCGTTGTGGCTGAAGATGGGTTCGTATGCCGCGTTTGGGCCGTTCATCGTGTCTCGCCTGAGCCTGGGAGAGGCCGCTGCGTCGCCCGAGATCCTCGCGCTGTACAGGGCGGCAAGCGAAGAGGTGGCAGCGGTCGGGCGCGCCGCCGGAGTCGCCTTCCCAGAAGGGTTCGCCGAAGAGGCGGTTACCACGCTGAAGCGGTTCGGTGAGCAGACACCGGCGACGAAGCAGTCGATGACGAAGGACCTGGAGGCGGGACGTGCGCTGGAGCTCGAGGACCTGATCGGAACGGTGGTTCACAAGGCGGATGAGCACGGCGTCGCGGCGCCGACGGTGAGGATGTGCTACGAGCTGCTAAAGCCGCACGAACACGGGAGCGCAGGGTAGAGAGTCGGTTTCCTCTCTCCCCTTGTGGGAGAGAACTAAAGAGAGGGGATGTCGGCCGGAGGCCGACGGCCTGTCACCCTTCCGTTCCGCTTCGCTCAGGGCAGGCTAGCTCAGGATGGCAGCGGTTTCACCCTCTCCCTTTGTCCCTCTCCCATCAAGGGAGAGGGGATGCGCATCCTCCCTCCCAGCTTCGGGTGCCCGTTTACGGGCGCGAGTTAAAGGGAGGGTCGGTGGTGTTCCCTGAGCGAAGTCGAAGGGTCTCTTGAGGAGCCAACCCGTCTTTTCAGGGCGAGTCTCCATCTAAGAGGTCCTTCGACTCCGTTTCACTTCGCTCAGGAAACACAGACGTCTCGGCTGCCGCCGAGACCGGGCGCGGCAAGCGGCGCCCCTACCTGACAAGACGAATAACCCTCCCGCGCCCGCAAGCGGGCACCTGCCCCTCCCAGCCTAGGAGGGGAGACCGTTCACTCCCCCTAAATCGCCGCTGCTGTCTTTGGCAGGCCGA
>JANQEF010000292.1 GCA_028278465.1 Dehalococcoidia bacterium
TTGTTTCCTTCACTGAAGGAGTCATGCACAGTCACGGTGCGGTCCGGATAGCCGGCAAAGAGGCCTGCCGCGACGTCTCGAAGTTGATCCAGGTTTCTGTCTTGTCCCGGCAGATGCCAGACCAGGTCCTCGCTGCAGAGCCCGATTAGCGCTTCGAGATCTTTTCGATTCTCTGCCTCGACCGCTGCCAGTCCGAGTTCAACCGCACTGCTGGGCATGTCGTTCTCCTCGGGCCTGAATGGTCACACGTCGGCATGATAGCGCGTACATGTCGGATCAGAGCCGCCCGAGGGGAATCGCGGGGAGTCGTCATGGGCGGAAGAAACGAAGAGATGGCGCGCTTGGCGGGATTCGAACCCACGACCTCAGCCTTCGCAGGGCTGCGCTCTATCCAGCTGAGCTACAAGCGCCGGAATATGTGGTGGTGCCGAGGGAGAGATTCGAACTCTCACGTCCGTAAGGACACTACGCCCTGAACGTAGCGCGTCTACCGTTTCGCCACCTCGGCACGTTGGGACTTGATGCCGCGTTTCGGGCTGCGGCGGGTTGTCCTGGTGGGCGATGGGGGACTCGAACCCTCGACCTCTTGCGTGTGAAGCAAGCGCTCTAACCAGCTGAGCTAACCGCCCGAGCGTTCAATTGTACCGGGTGCGAGCGTGTACGGCGCAAGGTGGCCAGAGGCCGGTTGCGGTGGCGAAAGCTGGTGAGTGAGACGGAGGCGGATGGTGATAAGCCGACTCGAAAACTATAAGTGGTCGATCAGATCGCGCAGGCTGCTCAGACGGATATCCGGCCGTGGCTCTCCATACTCCCAGGATCTGTCCAGGGTCATCCATGCGGCTGTCATTCCCGCGGATTTGGCGCCTGCAACGTCCGCCTCAGGATTGTCGCCGATCATGAGAACTCGTGGGCTTGCCTCCACGGCCAGCCTCTCGGCAGCGATGGCGAAGATTTCTGGATCGGGCTTTCGGACTCCCTCGACGTCTGACATGACAATCCGGTCGCGCGGTATACCGATATCCAGTTGATCGATCTTGCGCAGTTGGAACAGATCTCCGTTCGTGATCACTCCGTGGGGAGTTCCAGTTGATCGTAGGTGGTCCAATACTCGCTGTAAGCCGGGATCAGGCTGCATCTGTGCGATCAACTCGTCCCGGTACCAGGCGACCAGTTCGGTTGCTGTGGGCTCGATCTCTGGATGCCGCTCCTTGATGATCTCGAATACCAGCTGCCAGTGCCGATCCTGACCGACCCCTTTTGATTCATCCTTGATCCGACTGACCACTCCGGCCTGGATGGAGTCGAAATCAACATCAATGCCAGGACCAACGAATCTGTCGGAGAATCGGCGAGTGGTCCGGGCGAACGCATCTGCACGCGAGTAGAGCGTGTCGTCGAGATCGAAGAAGACAGCTTGCCACTTCATGGCATCCCCGGGTCACGGCCCAGACGGGCATCGTGCGCGGCTGCGCGAGTACGCGCCGGCTTCGGCGACTGCCGGACTTTTCGGCCGAGGCGATCAGGGTACGTCGAAGAGAAGAGTGGTGGCGATGAGAGGACTTGAACCTCCGACCTAACGCTTATGAAGCGTCCGCTCTAACCAACTGAGCTACATCGCCACGAACAGACAGAACGTTGTCATCCCGACCGTAGCGGAGGGATCTGACCTCTCGACGTTAAGGACCCCGGAGGGATTCTGAATCAAGTTCAGAATGACAATAGATCTAACCGCCAACTCCCATAGTAGCCACCCGTGATCGGCAAGGTCAACGCGAGAAGATGCAACTGTCGTACGGCCATGGATCGGTTGGTTGTGTCCTCCCTCCGAGTTTGGGAGGGACGGTTGTGTTCCCTGAGCTCTTCGAAGGTTGTGCGGCGCACACATCAGTCGGGATCTTCAACCGGGCATCCCAATTACGTTCTGATACTTAACCCTGTCCCATGATCCGATCGGCGATCGACAAGGCCAGGAATACGGTGCCGAACACAGTCATGAGCGATCCAACGATGGCGAACGTGAACTCGGAGCCCTGAATGCGAAGAGGATCTTTGCCGAACAGCTTTTCGTTCAGACGTTCGAACCTGGAACGAAACCTGACAAACGAGATTCCGGCCGCAACGACGATGGCCCAGGTTGCGATTTCACTCATTGCGTCGGTCCCTAAGGCGAACTCTCTCGCTTCGGTCGAGATGTCAGTCGTGCTGCCTCTGGCGTCACCGGGCGCAGCATTCTTGCCCGCCCCTACCAAAGTGGTACTTCCGACTTGATCGGGACGTCTCGAGTCTCTCGCGTCAGAGGTCAGATCCCTCGGCTTCGCTCGGGATGACAAATCCGTCCCTACTCCGCCTCGAAATCTCCGCTCTTGCCGCCGCTTTTCTTGATCAGGCGCACCGCATCGATCTGCATCGCCCTGTCCACCGCCTTGCACATGTCGTACACCGTCAGCCCCGCCACCGTCGCCGCAGTCAGCGCCTCCATCTCGACACCCGTCTTCCACGTCGCCCGCGCCGTCGACGTGATCTCCAGGCCATCGCCAGACGCAAGCTCCGTCAACTCGACCGTCACCTGCGTCAGCGGGATCGGGTGACACAGCGGGATCAGGTCCGAAGTCCGCTTCGCGGCCATCACGCCCGCCAGCCTCGCCGTGCCCAGCACATCGCCCTTCTCGAACCCGCCCTCGCGGATCAGCTGAAGCGTCTCGGGTTTCATCAGCACGCGGCCCTTCGCAACCGCGACCCGCTCCGTCACCTCCTTCGAGCCGACATCCACCATGCGCGCCTCGCCCGCTTCGTCGATATGTGACAGCTTTCGCACCTCGGTCATGTGATCACTCCGCCTCTGCGCCGGCAGCAACCGTCTTCTCGAACTCCTCGTCCACCAGCACAGCGTTCGTCCTCGCAGCGGTGTTCGCCAGATCGTCGCAGCGCTCATTCTCAGGATGGCCGGCGTGGCCGCGCACCCACTCGAACTTCACATCGTGCCTGTCGACGGCGTCGAGCAGCCGTCCCCACAGGTCCGGGTTCAATGCTGCTTCCTTCTTGTTGCGGCGCCAGCCGTTCGACCGCCACTTCCTCGCCCAGCCCTTCTCGATGCCGTTCACGACGTACTGCGAATCTGTGCTGAGAACGACTCGACAAGGGCGTTTCAGCGATTCCAGCGCCACGATAGCGCCAAGCAGCTCCATGCGGTTGTTGGTGGTGTTGCGGTAGCCGGCGGAGAACTCCTTCTCCTGCCCGTTCCAGATGAGCAGAGTGCCGTAGCCGCCCGGGCCCGGGTTGCCGATGGCCGAGCCGTCTGAGTATGCCCTGACGGTAGTTTGCGGGCTCAAGCAGCGCCTCTCACAGACTGGCTAGCCGCCGATCTGGTACATCTCGATCTTGCGTCCTGCCGGACCGTCGCCGTTTTCCGGCCAGTCGGTGTTCGACTCTCGAAGCTCCGAATAGCGGTCGTCACGCGCAGCCCAGATCCCTGTCACCGCGGCGATGATCTCCTCGTCGCTGGCGCCGCCTCGCAGCAACGCCTTCAGGTCCTTTCCGCCGCTGGCAAAGAGGCAGGTCACGAAGCGCCCGTCAGTGGTCAGGCGCGCACGCGTGCAGTCGCCGCAGAACGGCATCGAGACCGATGCGATCACGCCGATTTCGCCCGAGCCGTCTGCGTAGCGATAGCGAGTCGCAACCTCACCGTAGTAGTTCGGCTCAACCGGCTCCAACGGGAACTCGGCGCTGATCTTCTCGATGATCTCCTTCGCCGTCACCACCTGGTCGAGTTTCCAGCCGTTGCGGTTGCCGACGTCCATGTACTCGATGAAGCGGACGATGTGGCCTCGCTCCTTGAAGTAGCGGGCGGTTTCGACGAGCGTGTGGTCGTTGACGCCGCGCTGGACAACGGTGTCGATCTTAATGGGCGAGAAGCCGGCAGCTACGGCCGCTTCGATGCCTTCGAGCGTTGGCTCTGGACCGTACGGACGGCCGCTCATCTCCTTCGCGATCTCTTCGTCGAGGGTGTCGAGGCTGACTGTAACGCGGCGCAGTCCGGAGGCTTTGAGGTCGGCGGCCATCTTGGCGAGAAGGAAGCCGTTGGTGGTGAGTGCGATGTCTTCGACGCCTTCGATGGCGGACAGGCGTTCGATGAGGGCTGGAAGCTGGGCGCGGACGAGCGGCTCGCCGCCTGTGATGCGCAGCTTGTTGACGCCGAGGCCGACGAAGATGCGTGCGAGGCGTTCGATCTCTTCGAAGCTGAGGATCTCGGGCCGGGGCAGGAACTCGTAGCGCTCGCCGAAGATCTCGGCCGGCATGCAGTAGGTGCAGCGGAAGTTACAACGGTCTGTGACCGAGATGCGGAGGTCGCGCATCGGCCTGCCGAACTTATCGGTGATGGTGGCGGGCGTTGTGCGTGACTGATCCCGGGTCAACTGAAGAACCTGTCTGGCGAGCGTAGTTGCGCCGCGACAAGTTTAACTCCGGGCGGAGAGTGCGGCGGATGGAGCGCTGGTGAGGATGGCGTGTTCGCTGCGTCACTTCGAAAACCGCCCACCTGTCCGCGGCGAGAGCGTGGAGTATCATCCGGCGCACTCGTGAACATCCTCATCGCAGAGCGAACTCCAGATGCAGCTGATCATTGTTGGTTGTGAATACGCCGGCACCACCACCGTTGCCAACGCCATCGACGACTGGATGGCGGAGAAGATGGGCGTCCGGTTTCCGCTGATCCACGACCACTGGAAGATTCCTCACACCTCTGGGCATCCCGACGACACCACGTCCGAGGAGCAGACATGGCTCCTGGAGGCGTCACCCAAGATCAAGGAGATGCACCAGCGGCACAGCCTGTACTACCACGTGCAGCCGTCGAGCTTCGATGCAGACGATCACCTGATGATCGGCGCGCAGATCGAGGATGCGGTTTACGGACCGATGTACTTCGGGTACGGCGAGAGGGGCAGCAGCCATGACCGCGAGCTGGTGATGCACCAGGTCGAGCGGACGATTCTGCGGTTCACGACGGACACCGTTCTTGTCCACGTCACGGCGCCGAAGGCCGTAATCGAGGCGCGGATGGATTCCGATCCGCACGAGAACCAGGTGATTAAGCGGCAGGACATCGACGCGGTGAGCGTCCGGTTCGCGGAGCTCGTCGACCTGTCGCTGCTCAGGACCAAGATCACGATCGACAACAGCGGCGACATCTCAGACACAATCGCCGAGTTCGAGCGGAAGATTGAGCCTCACCTGACAGACACGGACCGTTCCCGGATGCTGCTGCGGCAGACGCTCAAGCAGCAGTAGCGGTCGTTTCACCAGCAGGCGGCACGGAGCGGTCCCGGAAACCGGCGAAGGAGCGAAGACATGGTTGAACAGCAGGCGGCAGTCTTGAGCCCGTCGGCGCTCGTAGACGAGTTTCGGAAGAACGGCGTCACCCACATCATTACGATCCCGGACTCCGAGACGAACTACCTGTACGAGCTGATGAAGCAGCAGGAGTGGCTCGACGTCGTCCCGATCTCGAGAGAAGGCGAAGGCCCGGCCACGGCGCTCGGTCTCAACATCGCAGGCAAGACGCCCGTCGTGCTGATCCAGAACACAGGGCTCCTGGAGTCTGGCGACTCGATCCGCGGCATGGCTCTCGACGCCGGGTTCCCGCTTGTGCTTGTGGTCGGATATCGCGGCTGGACCCGGCGCGGCAAGACGACCGATTCGGCTGCTGTCTACACCGAGCCATTCCTGAACGCTTTCCGGATCAACTACTACTTCGTCGAAAGAGACACAGACGCGCCGCGCATTTCTGAGGCGTTCGAAGAGGCGCGGCAGACGAAGCGGCCGGTCGTGGTGCTGATCGGCGATGAGTATCACGGCTGGAACCGGGAGCAGACGAACGGGAAGGCGGCGCAGCAATGATCGATGCCATCGACGTGTTCAGGGCGTTCGGGAAGCACCGGGGCGACGCCATTGTGGCGGCCAGCGGAACCGTCGCAAAGCACTGGCCTGAGATCAGCGAGAACGAGCGGCGTGACGTGCAGCTTGGCAGCACGATGGGCCAGACGACGTCTGCGGCGTTCGGGATGGCGCTTGGACTGCCGGATGAGAAGGTGGTGCTGTTCGATTCCGAGGGCGCACTGCTGATGAACCTGGGCGTGCTGGCGAGCATCGCGGGCAAGGCGCCGGCGAACTTTGTCCACTTCCTGCTGGACAACGAGTGCTATGCCACGACCGGTGGACAGCCGGTGCCCAACGCAACCGGGATCGACTACGCAGGCGTGGCGTCTCGCATCGGCTACCCGGCGACTTACCACTTCGACGACCTGGAGGACCTGGCGACGAGCATGGCGGAGATCATGGACCGCGAAGGACCGGTGTTCGTCTCGGTCAAGATCAAGCCTGAGGTCGAGAACCTGCCGGTCGGCATGCGCCAGCGGACGCGGCGACGAAGCAGGCAGGAGACGATCGACACGCTCCAGGCGGAGCTCGGTATAACGGCGGGATGATGGGCGTTCTCTGACCGCTCAACGGCTGAGACGCTGCCACAGGATCAACGCAGCGGCTGTCCGATGCGCCGCGCCGCCGTGCTCACCAGATTTATGAACCCCGCCTCTACGCGGAGTTAGAATCCGCCGGTCGTCGATGCGACGTCAAGGGCGCGGCCCCCGCATATCGAAGCTCTCCAGGAGACTCCACAAAGCATGCTCAAGCAGTTTCTAGTGCCGGAAAAGGACCAGGTCCTGGTCCCGGAGGAAAAGGCCCGCGCCGGGACGCAGGCGGTGTTCGAGAAGATGGGCCTTCCGCCCGATGAGGCCGCCACGAGCACTGACGTCCTGATCACCAGCGACCTGCGCGGCTGCGAGAGCCACGGCATCTCCAACATGCTGCGCTACTACATCACCAGCTACGGCGACGGCTCCTACAACCCGCGGCCGAACGTCAAGACAGTCCGGGAGTCGAACACGTCTGCGACATGGGACGGCGACCGGTCGCTCGGGCTGCACATCGGTCCCGGCGCCATGGAGCTGGCGATGGACAAGGCCGAAGAGCACGGCATGGGCGCCGTGGCGGTCAAGAACACGAAGCACTTCGGCATGCTCGCCTACTACACGTTGCAGGCCGTCGAGCGAGACATGATCGGTGTGGCGATGGTCTCGGCCGGCGGCGGCGCGATGGTGCCGATCTTCGGGTCAGAGCCGGTGTTCGGAACGCAGCCGATCGCATGGGCCGCGCCTGCAGACAAGATGCCGCCGTTTGTGTTCGACGTAGCGACGACCCAGGTGGCGGCGAACAAGCTTGGCCTTGCGAAGCGCATCGGCTCGAAGATCGAGCCCGGCTGGATCACCGAGCTGGACGGCACGCCGATCATGGAGTCGGTCGATGTGCCAGAGTACGGGAGCTTCAACATGCTTCCGTTCGGAGGCACGCGCGAGAACGGCGGGCACAAGGGCTACGGGTTTGCGGCGATCGCAGACATCATGTCCGGGGTCCTGTCCGGCAACGGCCCCGGCTTCATCGCCGATCGCAGCTACTCGTTTTTCGTGATGGCGTACAAGATCGACGCGTTCAGGGACGTCGGCGAGTTCAAGGCCGACATGGACACGCTGCTCGAGAAGCTGGCAAACAATAAACCGGCTCCGGGGCACGACCGCGTGCTGTACGCGGGGCTGCCGGAGCACGAGGAGACGGAGTTGCGGCGGGCGAACGGTATTCCGTACCACCGCGAGGTGGTGGACTGGTTCAACTCAATGAGCGCCGAGCTGGACCTGGGAGTGACGATGCCGTGAGGGGGTCAGAGGACATCCTCCCTCCCAGCTTGGGAGGGAGTTAGAGGGAGGGTCGTTGGTAACGCCATTCTGAGCTTCGGGGAGCTAGAAGAGGCGTCGGTCTGTCCTCTCTCCCCTTGTGGGAGAGAGCTAGAGAGAGGGGGGGGTCGGCCGGAGGCCGACGGCCCGCCACCCTTCGACAAGCTCAGGATGGCAGCGGTTTCACCCTCTCCCTCAATCCCTCTCCCATCGAGGGAGAGGGGAGAATCCGGGGTGGACGAGGACCTCTTTGTGGGGCTCGGACGCGGTCAAGAGTTGACGTCACGACCTGTCGCTGATGCAGAGACAGCTGCAGGTCGGTCGCCTCTACACCCCGGGTCCCTCGTTCTGACTCGGGACGACGTAAGGCTCCTCTAACCCTGCGCCCACTTCTCTATGTGCGGCAGCATCTTGCGTAGCGCCGCGCCGCGGTGGCTGACCGCATCCTTCTCCTCGCCGGTCAGCTCCGCCGAAGTCTTCGCGTGCGCTGCCAGCCAGAAAACCGGGTCGTAGCCGAAGCCGCCGTCACCGATCGGCTGATGCGCGATCGCACCCTCGACAACGCCCTCTTCGGTCACCACACCGTCCGTCACGCCCGCCAGCGCCAGCACCGCCCTGAAGCGCGCCGTTCGTTTCCAGCCGCGCACATCCTTCAGTTCCTCCAGCAGCTTCTCCACGCGGTCCTCGTCGCTCAGGCCCGGTCCGCCGTAACGCGCAGAAAGCACGCCGGGACGCCCGTCCAGCGCGTCGACCTCCAGCCCCGAATCGTCAGCCAGCACCATCTCGCCGGTCAGCGCCGCGTAGCGCTCCGCCTTCAACCGAGCGTTCTCCTCGAAGGTCGAACCGGTCTCCTCGACCTCCTCCGTGACGCCGGTCTCGTCCAGGCCGACGAGTTCGACATCGGCCGCGGAGAGAAGTCTCTTGAACTCGCGGATTTTCCCGGTATTCCGTGTCGCCAACACCAATCGTTTACGCATTTCGTTTTTCGGCTCTGCCAGGCTGGAAAATATCGCCCTGCCAGGGGGTTCTGAAGGGCGCTTTGGACGTACTCATTAAGCGTTGCGTGTGAGTATGGCAGGATGCTATGCTCACCGGCGCTTGAGAAAAACTGCACAAAGCAATCTGTACCCCAGCAGGCTACCAGCAGACCGACGATAAACGGGCCGTCCGCAGACTTGATGCTTCCCTCTCTCCTGTCACGCTTACCGCGCCGTAAGCTCCTTCTATTGCTGGTCCCGGCGGCGGCTGCATTCATCGCCGGCTGTGCCAGCAACAACCCGCAGGACACCTTCGACACCTCGGGACCGGTGGCCGAACAGCAGGCCGACCTTTTCAAGCTCATCTTCTGGATCGCGGTGGTCGTCTTCATCATCGTCGAAGGCGGCATCATCTGGATTACGCTCAAGTACCGTCGTCGCACCGACTCCGAGATGCCTGTGCAGACGCACGGCAACACGAAGCTCGAACTGACCTGGACCTTCATTCCGACCCTCATCATCATCGCCATCGCTATCCCGACGGTTATCAGCATCTGGGACCTTGCGGAGCCGCCGTCCGATGAGCCGGTGATGACGGTTGAGGCGATCGGCCACCAGTGGTGGTTCGAGTTCCGCTATCCGGCGGAAGAGATCGTCACCGCGAACGAGCTACGCGTCCCCGTCGGCCAGAACGTCGTTGTGAAGCTGCACTCGCAGGATGTGATCCACTCGTTCTGGGTTCCGAAGCTGTTCGGCAAAGTGGACATGGTGCCGGTGCGGGAGAATGAGCTGTGGTTCAAGGCGGATGAACCTGGCGTCTTCTTCGGCCAGTGCGCCGAGTTCTGTGGAGTGGCGCACGCGCTTATGCGCTTCCGCGTGATCGCCGAGCCGATGGAAGACTACAACGACTGGGTCGACAGCATGCGCAGGCCTCCGGTGGCCGCGACGGGCGGAGCCGCCAACGGCCAGACGCTGTTCGCCGCTAACTGCAGCTCCTGCCACACCACCGACAGCTACCGCGCCGGTTCATACACGAGCGAGATATCTATCCAGGACGCGCGCTGGGAGGGCTGGCTGGCAGACATCGAGGACTCCCGTATCGTGTCTGCTCCCAACCTGACCCACTTCGGAACGCGCACCACGCTGGCGGCAGGCATACGTGATCTCGACAGAGACACGCTCATAGAATGGATCAGGGATCCCGGTGAGATAAAGCCTGAGACGCGTATGCAAGACCACGCGGCCGTCTACCAGACCGGCAGCGGCGCCGCAGACCTGAGCGACGCTGAGGTCGCAGACATCGCCGACTACCTGCTCTCGCTGGTCCCAGTTGAGGCCGGCGCCGAGCCGACGCCGACGCCCGTGGTGACCGACCCTGTGGCGCTTGGCGAGACGACGTTTGTGAACAACTGCACGGCATGTCACAGCACAACCTCTGAGAACCTCGTGGGGCCCGGACTTGCGGGGATAGGCGAGCGAGCAGGGACGCGGGTCCCGGGACTCGGCGCGGACGCCTACATAAAGCAGTCGATACTGGAGCCGGGTGAGTTCGTGGTCGATGGCTTCAGCCCGGTGATGACGCCCTTCGACAGCCTCTCGGTGGCTGAGGTCGAAGGCCTGATCGCCTACTTGAACACGCTCAACTAGCGGAGACCCAGGTGACAGCAAGCACGCCGACAATACCGCGAATATTTGACAGGCCCAAGAGCGCAAGTGGCATCTGGAGCTGGGTTGCCACCGTTGACCACAAGCGCATCGGCACGCTCTACGGCATCACCGCGTTCGCCTGGTTCCTGATCGGCGGGCTTGAGGCGCTGATCATGCGCACTCAGCTCGCCAGCTCGGATAGCGGCCTCGTCTCGCCTGAGACATTCAACCAGCTCTTCACGATGCACGGCACCACGATGGTGTTCCTGGTTGTGATGCCGCTGAGCGCGGCGTTCTTTAACTGGCTTGTTCCGCTCCAGATCGGCGCGCGTGACGTCGCGTTCCCCCGCATGAACGCGCTTAGCTTCTGGTTGTTCCTGTTTGGCGGGATTCTGCTCAACGTCGGCTGGTTCCACGGTGAAGCTCCGAACGGCGGCTGGTTCGGGTACGCGCCGAACTCCGGCATCACCTTCAACACCGGCGCCGGGATGACCTACTGGGCGCTGGGTCTGAGCGTGCTTGGCGTCGCCTCTATCGCGGCCGGCCTGAACTTCATCGTGACGATCTTCAACATGCGTGCGCCGGGCATGACGC
>JANQEF010000015.1 GCA_028278465.1 Dehalococcoidia bacterium
TTCAGGCCGCGCTGCGTGTACGGGACCCACTTCTCACGACCAGCGCCGTACATCGTGTAGGCCCAGGTGTAGTTGCGGCCGGCTGGAGAGTCTCGGAGCGCGCTGAGGCTGTGCGCGTAGTCGTCGACTGAGGTGAGCGAGACCGAGCGCATGAAGTCGCTCACAGACTTTGGGGCTGCGCCGTTCATCAGGACGCCGGCCACCGGCGCGGAACCGAGCTCCGCAAGCTGGCTGAGCAGGAGCTTCTCCTGCACCTCGATGTAGCGAGAGCCGGTGTAGTCGAGGAAGCGGTAGCGCTGCTGCCAGAAGCCGTCGCCGTACGGTTCATCTTGCGCACTTCGTGAGAGCTTTGGAATTATTTCGTCAACCTCCCGGCGCTGAGCGGACCCGCTGAACAGACACGATGCCGACGCTGGAACCGCTGACCGGGAGTTGCGGATTTCACGGACCGCAGCCGGGCGCCGTCGCTGCAACTTAGACGCTACTTGCCAGAGCCCCCTTCCGAATCGGGAGATTCCGCAACCGGAACAAGCAATCGGAGAGCCCTTTGGCTCATCTATGCCGGTCTTTTGTCACATATCTGGCGGGTCGACCGGCCCGCGCCCGAGCCTTAGCGTTGATCACAGCAAGCTATGGGCCGGAAAGCGAGGCGCAGTTGACTCCTCGAGATTGGCCCTGAACCTGTCCGGAAGCCACATTGAAAAGAGCCAACTCAGCGGAGGCACGGAGCATGGGCGCAGCGCGGTCTAACGGAATATCTCGCAAGTTGATCCTCGCTGCGCTGCTCGCTGTGGCCGCGGTCGGGGCTCTGACGGCAACGGTGACGGCCGGCTCGCAGGGCGCGGTCTGGAGCGGCGCCGGACAGGTGGTTTTCGCCGGTCCTTCGCTCGACCCTGAGGCTCAGACGAGTTCGCGGTCCGAGTTCAGGCTCAACCGTGACGGCAGTGTCAGGTCGGTGAAGATCAAGACATCGAACGAGATGTTCATCGCCGTGTTAGGCGACGGCGCGGGCGGAAGCGCCATCACGAGGTGCCAGGACCGCGACGGCAGCGGCGCATGCGAGAAGCTGGACGCGCTGCTAACCGACGCGCAGGTGACGAGCCTTCACGACTCCGTGGCGACGCTTCGACGCATCAAGCAGTGGACGCAGAACGTGCCGGGGATTGGCGACGTTCCTCTGCTGAGCGGCACCGTTCGAGGCTCGCTTGAGGGCGTGTTCACTGTGGGCAAGATCGACGGCAGCGCCACGGGCAGGGCGAAGCTGCGGATCGGCAGGGGCAGCACGGCGACGTATGCCTGTTTCGGCAACTCGCCGGAGGGCGCGGTTCCGCTGACGACGCTTGAGCCGTGCATCGAGAACACCGGCGGGCAGCTGTTCCCGGTAGAGCTTGACGTGAAGGACCACGGCAGCTTCGAGATCGGCGCGGGTGTGGGCTCGATGTCGGACATCCTTGCGCTTGCAGGCCGTGTAAAGGTGGACGCACGTGCGAACCTGCTGCGCAACGAGTTCGGCGGCACGATCGAGATCCCGCAGGCGAAGGCGAGCCTGGCCGGTGGAGATGAAGCGCCGGTGAAGGATGAGGAGGAGGACGAGGAAGATGAGCGGGAGGAGGATGAGGATGATGAGGATGAGGACGACTAGGATCACATTCTGGTAGGGGCGCTGCTTGCTGCGCCCGGTCCCGGCAAGGCCGGGACGTCCGTGTTTCCTGAGCGAAGCGCAGTGTAGTCGAAGGATCTCTGGCGCGGAGACTCGTCTTGACAGGACGGGTTGGCTCCTAAAGAGACCCTTCGACTCCGCTCAGGGAACACCACCACCTGCTCTACGGCACCAGCACTGACTGGATGTCGTCTTGCGGCGTCATCAGGCGGGTTAGCGTTGCCTGCATCTCGTCGAAACCGATGAAGCTGTCCGACCCGACCATCGGGCCCGAGTCGATCTTTCCCTGCTCCATCAGCCCCAGCACGATCCGCCAGTCCTCCGGCGTCGAGCCGTACGACGCCTTCATCTCGACCTCCCGTCCGATCCACTCCACCGTCAGCAGCGGCACATCCTCCCAGGCCATCGAGATCACCGTCACCTGCCCGCCTCGGCGCACCATCTCCAGCCCCTGCTGCAACGTCGGTCTCGCCGCCGCGCAGTCGAAGGCCAGCGGCACGCCAAGCCCGTCAGACAGCTCGACGATCCTCGCCACGATGTCGGTCTCGATCGGGTCGAACACCTCTGTTGCGCCAAGAGCCCTCGCCGCCTCCGCGCGTGCGGGCGCAGGCTCCGAAACGTAGACAGCGCTGGCGCCGCCGGCCTGCAGCACCTGCTGCGTGAGAAGCCCGATCGGCCCTGCGCCCATCACGACGACCGCGTCTCCGACCCTGAAGGCCGACCGCCGCACAGCGTGGACGGCGATGGCACACGGCTCGGTCAGCACCGCCGTCTCCCACGAGACGTTGTCTGGCAGCGGGAGCGGCCGCCAGGCGTCCATCACGGTGTACTCGGCGAATCCGCCCCAGCCCGGCGTCTTGAAGCCGACGGTGCGGGCACTGTAGCGAGGTCCGGAGGAGAGGCGCGGGATGCCGTCGGGGTTCGAGCCACCGCCACCGACGAGGCGGTCGCCCTCTTTCCAGTTCGTGACGTTTGCACCGACCGCCGCCACCTCGCCGCAGAATTCGTGGCCCATGATCGAGCCCGACTCAGCCATGCCGTACTGGAACCGGTGCACGTCGGAGCCGCACAGCCCTGAGTACTTGATCTTGACCAGCACCTGGTCAGGCCCAGGCTCGGGCGTTGGCACATCCTCGATCTCGATGCGCTGCTCGCCGCGCATTACCGCTGCT
>JANQEF010000023.1 GCA_028278465.1 Dehalococcoidia bacterium
TCTCGTCCAGCGCCTCACCGAGCGCCTTGTTCAGGCCCATCGAAGACGTGATGCCGAGCTTGCAGGAGTCGGTGCCCGGGCAGGTCACGATGTCGCGGATCGTCTCGCGGCCGGGAGCGTTGAGGCCGATCTCGCCCAGCGCGTTGTAGATGTCGAAGAGCGATTCGGTCCTGACCCAGCGGAACACCATGTTCTGCTGCTGGTCGATGCGGACCCGGCCGCCGGCAAAGCGGCGCGCCACGTCGGCCAGCTGTCCCCATTGCTCAGAGTAGATGTCGCCTCGCTCGATGCGGGTGAAGACAAGGTTGAAGCCGTCCTGCTTCTGCGGGACGACGTTCGTCGCCTTCCAGTCGTCGTAGACGGCGTCGCCAGACGGCTCGGGCGTGAAGTCGGCAGGAACTTCTGGCGCATCCGCCTCTTCGTCCTCCAGCCACATCAGCGCGTCGAGGTTGATCGGCTTCTTCGCCCACTCGCCCTTCAGCTCCTCCTGCACCATCTCTCGGAAGGTCTCGATGCCGAGTCGCTCGATAGTGAACTTGATCCGCGCCTTCATCAGGTTCTTCCGCTCCTCGTCCTGGCGGTTGAAGATGCGGAGGGCAGCCTCGGCGTAGCGGATGTAGTCCTCGACCGGCACGAACTCTTCGAGCGTGCTTGCCATGCGCGGCATGATCGAGAGACCACCCCCGATCACCAGCTTGAAGCCCTTGCGGCCATCTCGCTCGCGAGCGATGAAGCCAACGTCATGAATCGGCGTCATCGCCAGGTCTTTTTCGGAACCTGAGAAAGCCGTCTTCGACTTGCGGGGCATCATCTGCGTCGTCGGGTGGCGCAGGAAGTGGCGGGCGTAGGCGGCAGCGTAAGGCGTCACATCGAACACCTCGTCGGGGTCGACGCCGGCATTTGGCGGAGCGACCACGTTCCGCACCGTGTTGCCGCAGGCTTCACGGGTGGTGAGACCGACGTCGCCGAGCATTCGCAGCAGGTCCGGCGTTTCGTCGAGCGGCACGTGGTGGTACTGGACATTCTCCCGGGTCGTGAGGTGGCCCTTCTTGAGAGGCGCGTACTGTTCCGCAACCTCTCCCAGCACATCCATCTGGTCTGCGGTCAGTCCACCGAACGGAGCCTTGACCCGCACCATCTGGCGGTCCGGCTGGCGCTGCCCGTAGACGCCCTGCCGCAGCCTGAAGCGCATGAACTCCGTCTCGGCCCATTCGCCGGACTTGAACTTGTCCTTCTGCGCCTCGAAGTCATCGAGCTCTTCGGCGTCGACCTTCATCACCCGCTGCTTGTCGGGGTTCGGCACCCAGTTTTCGAACGTGCGCTTGGTCGTTGTCACCTGTAACTCCTGGAGATCTATTCGTTCCGAGGTTGAGAGCTGCTGCCCTGTGTTAGGAAGGTTTTCAGACGAGATCGGTGCAAAAAGACCCCACGTTCGATGAGTTCGCGGGGTCTGTTTTCATAGCCGAACCGGTTGTGGCCCCGTTCAGGTGCCGCAACAGTGCATTTTTCGAGCAGTTTCGTGTTCGGTCGCCATCTGGGCACAAGTCTAGCAAACTGCGTCCGCTGATGGTCACGGCCGCGTGCCCCACTTGCGGGGCCGTTCGTTCTCAATAACCATATGGGCGGACCGGCACAGCCGACGACGGCCAACACTAACTGGAGAACCACCTGGTGCGAGACTCATCACTCGATGGCATCCACTTCATGCTCCCGACTCCGTTTCACCCGGGAGGCGAGCTCAACACCGCGCCGTTCCAGCGGCTCGTCGACTGCGCCGTCGAAGCCGGTTGCACAGGAGTTGTAACGCTGGGCGTGATGGGAGAGGCGCACCGCCTCTCTGATTCAGAGCGCAGCCAGGTGATGGGATCGGTCATTGCCGCGGCAGACGGCAGGCTGAAGGTGGTTGTCGGCGTCTCCTCGCAGAGTGGGATCGATGTTGCGGCAAGGGCGCGTGAGGCGGTGGATGCGGGAGCGACGGCTGTCATGGCATCACCGCCGAGCATGGCGAAGCCGAACGACGATGCTGTGTTCGCCTACTACTCGGCGATACAGGAAGCGAACAGCATCCCGCTCGTGGTGCAGGACCTGCCGGAGCAGACCGGCGTTCACATGTCGCCCGGCTTCATCGCACGCCTCAACAGCGAGATCCCGTCGGCGAAGTTCCTCAAGCTCGAAGACCCGCCGACACCGCAGAAGGTGACGCGAGTCGTTGCGGCGACGAATGGAGAGATGTCGGTGTTCGGCGGGCTGGGCGGCGCGGTCCTGTTCGGGGAACTCAGGCGAGGCGCCTCCGGCACGATGACTGGCTTCGCCTATCCCGAGGTTCTGGTGGCGATACACCGCAAGATGGCGGCGGGAGACGCGGAGGGCGCACGCTCCGTGTTCTACCGGTGGTTGCCGCTGATAAGGTACGAAAACTCGGCCGGGATCAGCCTGAGCATACGAAAACACCTGATGGCTCGAAGAGGGCT
>JANQEF010000068.1 GCA_028278465.1 Dehalococcoidia bacterium
GGGGTTCGTATAATCCGCTCTGGCAATCCGCCGGAGCCGGCCAGCAGGTTCCGGCAAGATCCCATAATCATCGCCGCGCGAGGTGAACTGTCGCGGCACGCAGGAGCTCCAGGGTAATGACCTACATCATCGCTAAAGACTGCGTAGACGTAATGGATGGCGCCTGCGTCGATGTGTGTCCGGTGGACTGCATCTACTCGAAGCCGGGCGACAACATGCTCTTCATCAACCCTGAAGAGTGTATCGACTGTGCGGCCTGTGAACCGGTCTGCCCTGTGAACGCCATCTTCCCCGAAGACCAGGTGCCGGACGACCAGCAAGAGTTCATCAAGCTTAACTACGAGTACGACTACGACAGCTCGGAGCCCGGCGCCAATGCAGGCCCGGGCGCAAACGCCTAGCTGGTCATGAGTCAGAGACGAATAAGCCCCGGTCGATTGGCCGGGGCTTGTTTTGTAGTGGATCACTCTGGTTCAGATGGATGACAGGTCCTGTACCTGCAGCAGGCCGGTCAGCGATGAGTCCAGGTAGTCCCAGTCTTCCACCGCGCCGCTATATGTCTCCGCGATGCCGTACAGAAACTCGTCCAACTTCCGCGCCCTGATCAGCAGAGGGAGCGAGTTCCGCTCCGTCGCCGAAAGTGCGGGAGCGGCCGTTTCGTAGCTGGCGATCAGGTTCCTCGCGCACGCCGAGTCGAAGTTCATGCCGGCCGGTCCCGCGCAGAACTCCAGCAGCGCGTTTGCCAGGTCCCACAAGCGCCAATCGATGCGCGACTCGTCCCAATCCACCAGGCCGATGACCTGTCCGGTGGCATCGACGATCAGGTTGTGGGGATAGAAGTCGCCGTGCAGCGGCAGTGTCGGCATATGCGACGAGTCGAGTTCTCGGAGTGCCGTCGGCATGGATCCACAGGCCGTGCGGAGGAACTCGAGCCCTTCAGTCAGAGAGGTACTGACCTTGAATCGCCACCAGTTCGATGTGAGAAAGTGCTCGGCCTGCTCGAGGCTCCAGCGGCTGCTTGCGCGCCAGTCCATTTCAGACCACGGCCGCGATTCGATGTCTGTGAGTTCGGGCAGCAGAGAGCTACCGACGCTATGAAGCTCTCCGAGGCACCTGCCCACCACAGCGCCATCAAGCGCCGCATCGTCTCCGTTCCGGCCGTGCACATATGGCCAGAGTGTGGCGGTCCGGTCGGAGACCAGCTTCCAGGCCTCGCCATCCCGCGTTGGAATCGGAGCGTGCACAAAGGGCAACCGCTGCGCGTAAGCGGCCGCTATTTGCAACGTCGGTTCGACGAAGCCGGGTCCTTCATCAGGGATGTGTACCCGGAGCACGAAACTTTCGCCTGAGCGCTTGTTGACCCTGAAGATCGAGTTGTGCCAGCCGGGAAGAGGCGATATCGCTGCGACGTCAGCCGGCGAAAGCCACGGCGACAGGTCTTCCGCGTCCACGTCGAGAGGGAACTTGTGCTCAATCACGGCACACCCCCGAATAGCCGCCCGGAGGAGTTCAGCCCAGCGCTTCCAGCGCCTCGGCGATGTCCATCTTGATCGTGGTGAAGATCGGCGTCTCAGACAGCGTGAACTGGGCCGCCGGCACCTCGCGGAGGTCCATCACCAGCGACACGAAGTCCGAGGGATCGTCCATCTCGAAAGCCACAACGAACTCCGGGTCATCCAGCCCGAAAGCGTAGGTCGTGTTGATCTTGACCATCGGGTACTTGTGGCCGACGCGGAAGTGGTCGTTCATCATCTGCTGGCGCTCTTCCATCGACTTCTCGTACCAGGGACGCGTCTTCACCATCGGGTAGATGATGAAGTAGCGGTAGTCGTCCTTCAGATCGGGCGCGCCTCCGCCGTGCTTGTAGCGCGTCTTCCGCCTGACTGAAAGGTACGAGTGCGGCTGGTCGAGATACGAGGCGAGGTGCGTGGCGTTCAGGCGCTTCGCAGTCTCATGAAACGCCTCGACCGACGGCGAGCTCTGCAACAACATGAAGTCGACGTCCGCCCGCGTCCCGACCGTCGAATAGGTCCGGATGTTGGCGCCCGAAGACAGCTCTTCGACCACCGTTGCGAACTCGGCGCGGGAATCGTTTCGCTCGTTAGCGGGTAGCGATCGCCAGGATCGGTCGAGCTTGAAGAAGCTGAACTTAACGAAGTCGTCGTATTCGATATCGGGCATGTGACCCCCGCCGAAAGGATTAGAAGACTGGCCGCCGCATCGATGTGCAGGCGCGCAAGTTAGTGTAAAAGGGGAAACAGGCCCGGTCACGCGCTTGAAGCAGCATGCGGCCGACGGCCGCTGAATCGAGGACAGCGATAGATGCCCAGGGTTGAAGAGCCGAACGACAGGGTGCGCGAGCAGATCGAGGAGATCCTGGAGAAGGATGAGCGGTCTGCGCCACCTCAGCCACCGCAGAAGATCCAGATAGCCCGGCCGACGCCGCGCAGACGGGTCCGCCGGTCCGGCGCATCTGGCACTCCGATCTGGTATCCCACGCCGGAGAAGCTGATCCTGGTCGGCATCGTCCTCATGCTGATCGCGGTGGCAGCGCGGCGTTTCGTGCTGCCGTTGACGCTCGGTGGATTCCTGCTGGCCGGCATCGGCTACTACATGCTGCTCATGCGGCGACGTCGTGCGAAGTACGGCTACACGGGATCAAGCTCGGGCGAAGCGCCGACGCAGTACTGGCGAGGCAAACCGGTGAAGCCGTCGAGCCGGCCTAAGAAGCGGGATGGCAACATCCTGGTGTTTCCTGACACGCCGCAGAACAAGGCCAGGCGCAGGTTCGG
>JANQEF010000154.1 GCA_028278465.1 Dehalococcoidia bacterium
GAATCGAGTCACGGCTCACATCGAGCTTCCCGAGTCCGACCGCCGCCTCAGCCATCATCAGCGCGGTCCGCAGCCGCTCAACGAACTCGACCGCAACCCTGTTCACGTCCTCAGCCACAACAATCCTGAAACCGGCGTCCTGGACCAGCTCTACGTATTCGTCGCGGCTGAGCGCATCGCCTATGCACAGCGCGGATGCCACGACTCCGCCGAACTCAGCAGGAAGCTCGCCCTGCACGGTAACGTCGGTCAGCGCGATCCGTCCGCCGCGCGGCAGCGCATCCCGGAACCGCTCTAACGTCTCCCTCTTCCGGCCCAGCGTCGACAGAACGCACTCCATGAGGACGACATCGAACCGCCCCGGCTCAATCGCCATCTCCTGGATGTCCGCCTGCTCAAACGTCACGGCATCTGCCAGGCCCTGCAGTTCCGCGTTTCGCCTCGCAGCAGCAACGCCCGCTGGCTCCAGTGTCACGCCGACCACTTCACAGCCGCGCCGGGCCGCAAGGTGTAGAGAAGAAGAGCCGTGGCCGCAGCCAGCGTCAAGAACACGGCTGTCAATACCGACCTGCGCGATGTCTGCCAGCCTGTCAGTGAGCGCGAGGCCGCCGGGATGCAGCGATTCGCCAAGCAGCCACGAGGCAAGCGGGTGCGAGTAGAGCGTAGTGCAGCAGGCTGCGACCGAGTCGGTGCTCAGCACTGCGGAAACCTGTTCACTCGCGTTCATCTATCTCCCCCCGTTTCGGCTCGCGCCCCGTCGCGTACAAATACGAAAACAGGCTCTGCCTGCTCACATCTCCGGGCAGCTCTCCACCTGCGGAAATGCCCGACTGCGCTTCGCCCGCTCTTCGATCGTCACCTTCAGCTCGTCCAGGTGATGGCGCATGTGCGATCCGATCACCGGCGCAAATAGCAGTTTGCCAAGAAGCCAGCCCGGCCACGACCAGCGGATGGCGAACCGGCTCTCGTACCTCAGCAGCGTGCAGCCGGACCTATCTTCGAACGTGAAACGGTCGAGAAGCAGCTTCAGCCCACCGACGATCGGACCCTTGCCGGGCACAAGCTCGAAGTCAATCTGCTCCGGCTCGTTGAGCGTCACCCATTCGGTCGTGGGAAACGGCTTCGAGACTCCGAGCAGCTTCAGAGGTGTCGAAAACGCCACCAGCTTGCGGGCGCCGTGGTCTTCGAGCACCTTCGGACCCGCCGATCCGTTACTCGAAGCCGCACCGAACGCCGTCACCACCTGGAACGCCAGCCTGCGGTCGGCGTGGATATGCACCTCGGTAGGCCGCAGCGTGATCGGCTTCGGCGTCATGCCCGCCCGGCTCCGCCGCCGTTCTTCACATTCTCGCTCACCGGACCCGAAATCCGAGTGAACCTGTCTCTCGCGCGCTGCTTAATCATCTCGTCACGCACCTGCTCCCGGTATCCCACGTTGTTGTACGAGCAGAACGGGATCAGCCTGCCGTCCGGCGTCGCGATCTCCACGCAGCACTTCATCAGCTTCTTGATATCGAAGGTGTACGGGTCCTGGAAGTCCTTGATGCTGATCGAAAACAGGTGTTTAGCGATGTCCTCATGCCGGATGCCGTGGAGCGAGATGTCGCCGCACGCGGCGCAGAAGCTGTCGGTCGTCTTGTCCGAGCCGGGAGTGGCCGACGACGACCACAGCGCCTCCAACGCCCCGCGCACATCCTCCGTCATGTCCGGCATGGCGCGGTTGGTGATGTAGTCAAGGTACTCATCGACGTCCACGATCCTCGGCAGCGGCGTGACCGAGCCGTCGTTGTCGATGTAGGCGTAGGTGATCGACTGGCACGCGGGATGGCAGCACGGCACCGGCACGAAGTCCGACTTCACGAACTTCCCGTCCATGCCGGCGTCTATGCGGTCGATCAACTCCGGAATCGTGACCCGGTTCATCGGGTCGAAGTCGAGGTGACGGCCGGTGTGCGTGACCGGTTGGAACATCACCGCGCGCACCGCCGGGTGTTCGAGGCCGAACTTCACCAGTTCAGGGACCTCGTCCTCGTTGACGCTTCGCTCGACCGCCGCGACGAGGATGGTGTTGAGGCCAAACTCCGCCAGCCTGTCCAGCACTTGCAGCTTCTCCTCGAGCAGAGGTTCGCCGCGTAGCTTCACGTAGGTCTCATCGCGCAACCCGTCGAACTGGAAGTAGATCGTCGGTTCGAGCGCGGCGAACTGCTCCGCCCACTCCGGGTCTCGCACAATGCGCAGACCGTTGGTGTTGACCATCACATGGCGGATGCCCTTCGCCTTCGCCATCTCGATCATGTCGAAGAGCTGCGGGTGAAGCGTCGGCTCGCCACCGGAGAACTGCACCGACTCCGGCTCTGCCTCGGTCCTGACGAAGGTGTCGAGCATCGTCTCGCACTCGTCGAGCGTGATGTTGTAGCCGGGGCCGGCGTCAGCGAAGCAGGTGGGACAGGCGAGGTTGCAGGCGGTGTTGACTTCGATCAGGACGAGGCAGGCGTGCTGCTTGTGGTCGGGGCATAGCCCGCAGTCGTACGGACAGCCTTCGTCGATCTCGGTGGAAAACTCGAGTGGGATAGTGCCCGGCTTGTTGTACTTGAGGCTGTTGATGTAGCCGTCGGCATCCGGCGAGATGAGGACTTCCAGCGTCTTGCCATCGTTGCATCCAGCCGGGCAACGCTTTCGCATGATCACCTGTCCGTCCTTCAGGTGAATCTCGCCGTTGATGATCTCCCGGCACTCCGGGCACATGGTCCTGGTCAGCTCGTAGAACACCGAGTCAGCGGTCTGCATCACCCGCTTTTCCGGCGCGGGAGGTCGCGATGCTCTGCTCTTCTCCTCGTCCGCCCTGTCCTTCGCACGGGTCAATGGCCGCTCCTGTGTTGTCGTCGAGGTCGGTGGCGATGCGTTGCGGCCCATGCCTCTGATCAGTCTTCGGCTGTCGCCACATCCACTTTGATGCAGCGGCTCGCCCGGAGGTGGCACCGCAAGGAGTTTCGTCGGGCTGCGGCGGAAGGATTCATCAACGCGAGGCATCGCACAAGCTAGGTGGAGCGCACGCGGGCGCGCGACTCCTCAAGCCAGGGACCCGCGCTATCGAAAAACGGAGATGCGCTTCCGGCGCCCGCGCACGGCGGGGGAGAATCAGTGGCTTCAGGTGTGGTGACCGGCAAGCTGGGCGCGAACCGCCAGCCACCTGAACCACAGGAACCCCTTCTCCTCGATCAGGAGAGCGACCGCCTTAGCTGCCAGCGCCTTCGATATGAGGATCTCGACACCCTGGTCACGCACCTTGCGATACGCGCTCAGGTTCGCCTTCCTCGCATAGGTGTCGACCGACACCCTGGCGTGGCCGCCTCAGCCGATCGCCGCGAGGTAATCGAGCGCTATCGGCCTGTCACGCTTGCCCAGGTTGCGCCGGGCGTTTTCAGTGATGAGAAGCTGCATGGTGTGGTCTGTCGCCGCTGCCGAGCCGATCCGCTTGCGGAGAGGGCTGCGAAGTGCGATAGTCCGGCCGGGGCCGGACTCAACGTGAGTATAGATGCGCGGGCGTGCGCGAAAGGTGCACCGAACGCGGCCCGTTTCGCGACCTGTTCGGCCCGGTTCGTCCGGGTTCGCCAGGATGCTCGCAGGCCGGGATGTTGCGAAATTCGAAGCCGCGGTTGGCGCACGAATTCATTTGTGATATTGTTCACACTCGACGAATTCAGACGAGGCTAAGCTGTGTCTGACTCTCCCAAACCGGCAGGTGAAAACGGCGAGGGAGACCGGGACGGCAAGGCCGGGTCTGGCGGTGACTGGCAGGAGACGGCGATGCTCCTGGCGCGTATTTCCGGCATTGGCTGGTACGTTGCGGGCAGCATCGGGGCTGGGATAGGCGCAGGCTGGCTGCTGGACAGGCAGTTCGACACTGAGCCGGTGCTCCTGCTGATAGGGCTGCTGCTGGGCGTGATAGCGGCGTTCGTCGGGATGATCAGGCTGTTGAGTGCGTTTGGCAGACAGCGCACCAGACGCTGAAAGCGGTCCTCGAAGAGGGCCAAAAGGGCAAGTCAGAGACCATTGGGGAAACTAATCTCTAACCCCAAACTGCTTCTCGCTGCGGTCGTTGCGGTCGCAATCCTCTTAATCTCTTTCCTTGGCGGCGCAGTCGGTGCGGCCTTCGGTCTCGGATTCCTCGGTGGCCCGATCCCTCTGATCCAGCTACCTGCCGAGTACATAACCGAGATCGGCAGCTACCAGCTCATGAACACCTTCGTCATGTTCTGGCTGGCGATCCTCGTAATCATCATCCTCGTGTTCCTCGCAACCAGGAACATGAAAGAGGTTCCCGGCAGGTGGCAGAACCTGTTCGAGGCCTTCTTCGAGTTTTTCATCAACCTGGCCGAAGCAGCCGCCGGTGGCCGCAGGGGCCGCATGTTCCTGCCGGTCGTCACCGCCATCTTCCTCGGCGTCCTCTTCTCCAACTGGCTCGGCACGCTGCCCGGTGTAAACAACATCGGCCGCATCGAGACGGTCGAGGAGTTCATGGAGATCAAGCTCAAGAAGGAGTTCAACGCCGAAGGCCATGGCAAGCTCGCTAAAGACGTGAAGAAGATGGGCTTCGCCAAGTTCATGGAGACTCACGGCGAGGATGAGCACGTTGAGGAGGTGTTGCGGACGTTCTTCTCAGAGCACGGACAGGACCTCTTCGTGATCTTCTCCGGCGATTCCGGAGTCGGGTTCATCAACCTCGGCCGCGGCGAGCAGTGGAAGGTGCGCCTCAACCAGGTGGTAGCGCTTCCCTCCAACTTCGATGACCACGATGCGGTCGACACGTTCATTCACCAGGTCGAGGTGCCGCGAATACTCGAAGGCGTCCAGCCAGACGAAGAGCAGGAGTGGACGGCCACCGACGTAGAGGAAGGGCGCGTGGGCCTGCTGGTGCCGTTCTTCCGCGGCGCGAGCACAGACCTGAACACGACTCTCGCCATCGCTATATTCGCCATGGTCAGCGTCCAGTTCTGGGGCTTCAGGACACTCGGCTTCAGCGGCTATGCCGGGAAGTTCATCTTCAACCCGATCAAAGACCCGATCGGGGCGTTCGTCGGCTTGCTTGAGCTGATCGGCGAGGGCATCAAGGTCATATCGTTCACATTCCGTCTCTTCGGAAACATGTTCGCCGGAGAGATCCTGCTCATCGCAATGGGCTTCCTGCTGCCGCTCATCGGCATCATTCCGTTCCTTGGCCTGGAGCTGTTCGTAGGCGTGATCCAGGCCGCCATCTTCTCAGTACTTACGTTGATATTCGGCTCGCTGGCGATCATCGCCCACGGGCATGGCGACCACGATGAGGAGCACGGCGCCGAACAGGCGCACTAATAACTAACGGCTGTCTGTGCCGGCAGCGGGGCGAAACAAGCCCGGCCGACACAAGAGGTAAAACCGGGCAACGGCAAGCGCAGTGGTCCCGGCAAATACGGAAGGGCGATGCGCACGTGCACGCCCCGCTGTAGACAACGCAAGGGACCCTGGAGGGCTCAGTTGGAAAACATCACGGAATTTAAGGGGCTGGAAGCCATCGGTGCAGCCATCGCCATTGGCCTTGGCGCCATTGGTCCCGCTGTCGGCATTGGCATGCTGGCGGCGAAGGCCATGGAGGCTCTCGGGCGTAACCCCGAGGCCGCCGACTCGATCCGCCAGAACATGATCCTGGCCATCGCCTTCGCAGAAGCGATCGCGATTTACGCCCTGGTCGTGGCCGTCATCATCCTGTTCGTGTAACGACCGGGACCGACCACGCCTTAAAAGGCAACGCAGACTGGAGTCACCGGCCGGGAACGAGTGTCCTGGCCGGTGACCACAAGCAACTGCGGAGAGGGTTATGGAAGCACTGGGAATAAACGTGCCGGGTCTGCTGACCCAGCTGATCAGCTTCACGATCCTCGTGATCGTCCTGTACTTCTTCCTGTACGGGCCGATAACGAGGATGCTCGATCAGCGGGCGGAGCGGATCAAGAGCAGTCTCGAGGCCGCCGACCGAGCGCGCACTGAAGCGGCGTCTTCAGCCGAGGCGGTCGAAAAAGAGATGGCGAACGCCCGCACAGAAGGACAGCGGCTGATCGCCGAGGCCCAGGACGCGGCTCGACGTGCCGGCGAGCAGATCGAGCAGCGTTCGAGGCAGCAGGCGGACGAGATCATCGCCCGGGCCGAAGCCGAGATTGCGCAGCAGCGTGACTCCGCTATCGAAGAGCTCAGGCGAGAGTTCGCAGGGCTGGCGGTCCTGGCGGCAGAACGCGTCGTCGAGCGAGAGCTTGACACAGCGCGGCACCAGGAGCTGATCGACAGCGTGCTCGAAGAGGGTCTTTCGAACCGGCAGAACTAGGCTCGCATCCGGCGAAAACCGGCGGCGGGAACGGAGAACAGATGGCGGGAGCAACTCCCAGGAGATACGCGCAGGCGGCGTTCGCGCTGGCGCTCGAACACGAGGGCGTCGACACGTGGGAAGCCGACCTGAAGCGCGCGCAGGAGATCCTCGCAGACGCCGACGTGCAGGCGCTGCTCTCTGCGCCACAGGTGCCGGAGCGCGTAAAGCTCGACGGCGTCACGACGCTCCTGCCTGACGTTGTGCCGCTCGTCAGGAACCTGGTCTCGATCATGGTGCTGCGGGGCGACGTGCTGAAGTTCGCACGGACCGTCGAGACGTTCATTGAGATGGCGGACGACAGCCGCGGAACGGCGCGAGCGGAGGTTGTGACCGCGGTGCCGCTGGACGATGCCCGAAAGCGTCGCGTCGCAGAAGGGCTGGCTGCGCTGGTCGGCCGTGAAGAGGTCGTGCTCACCGAGCGACAGGACCCGGAGATTGTCGGCGGCGTTATCGCCAGGATCGGAGACAGGCTGATCGACGGCAGCACGCGAACCAGGCTTCGGAGCCTGCGGGACGAGCTGGCGGCAGGCGTCTAGGCAACGAGATATCCATAGCAGGCCCGTAATCAGGGCGACGGAAACAGGTTTTGGAACAGGAAAAGAAGGTGTCCGATGTCGGTTAGAGGCCAGGACATAGCTTCGGTCATCAAGAGGCAGATCGAAGAGTTCGGCGGCGAGTTGACGATGGTCGATGTCGGCACCGTCATCGAGGCCGCAGACGGCGTTGCGCAGATCCACGGTCTCTCAGGCGTCAGGCTGAACGAGATCCTGCAGTTCCCGGGCGATGTCCTGGGGCTGGCGCTGAACCTCGAAGAGGACTCGGTTGGAGCCGTGATCCTGGGCGACTACCTGGGCATCAAGGAAGGCGACGAGGTTCGCAGCACCGGCCGCATCATCGAAGTGCCGGTCGGCGACGCTATGCTGGGCCGGGTCGTCGACCCGCTGGGCCGCGAGCTCGACGGCAAGGGCGCGATATCCACTTCTGAGACACTGCCGGTCGAAAAGATCGCACCGGGCGTTGTCACCAGGAAATCTGTCGACGAGCCGGTGCAGTTCGGCATCAAGATCGTCGACGCCATGGTCCCGGTAGGCCGTGGCCAGCGCGAGCTGGTGATCGGCGACCGCTCAACGGGCAAGACATCGCTGTGTGTGGACGCGCTCATCAACCAGAAGGACTCCGACATCATCGGCGTCTACGTCGCTATCGGCCAGCGGGCCGGAAAGGTCGCCGCCACGGTGAAGCGGCTGGAGGACAACGGCGCGCTGGAGAACACCGTGGTCGTGACGGCGAACGCCTCCGAGTCTGCGGCGCTGCAGTTCCTCGCTCCCTACGCTGGTTGCGCCATGGCCGAGTACTTCATGGCACAGGGCAAGGACGTGCTGATCGTCTACGACGACCTGACGAAGCACGCGTGGGCATACCGCCAGATGTCACTTCTGCTGCGACGCCCGCCCGGCCGTGAGGCGTATCCGGGTGACGTCTTCTACCTGCACTCCCGCCTGCTGGAGCGGGCGGCGAGGCTCGACCCGAACTTCGGCGGCGGCTCAATCACCGCTCTGCCGATCATCGAGACGCAGGCCGGTGACGTGTCGGCTTACATCCCGACGAACGTCATCTCGATCACCGACGGCCAGCTGTTCCTGGAGCCAGACCTGTTCAACTCCGGCATCCGGCCGGCGGTCAACTCAGGTATCTCGGTCACACGTGTCGGATCTTCCGCGCAGCGGCCTGCGATGAAGAGCGTTGCCGGAAGCCTGAAGACCGAGATGGCGCAGTTCGATGCGCTGGCGACCTTCGCACAGTTCGGAGCTGAGGACCTCGACCCGGTAACCCGTCGCCAGCTCTCACGCGGCGAGCGGTTCCGTGAGCTCCTGAAGCAGGACGAGAACGCGCCCGTCACCTTCGAGAACATGGTGACGATGTTCCACATCGCAAACGAGGGAGCGCTGGAGGACGTCGAGGTGGACAAGGTCCGGGCGTTCGAGAGCGCCTGGTACGACTACGTCTCGGCGAACCTGCCGGACGTTCTGAAGTCGATCTCGGAGTCTGGAAAGCTGGAGGACGACGACAAGGCGAAGCTGGACGATGCCGTCAAGGGCTTCAAGCAGACGGTGACACTTTAGGAGCAACGGCCCGAGTTCGCCTGCAGGCGACTGACCTAACTGAAACGCACGCATGCCAAGCACCAAAGAGATACGAGCCAGGATCCGCTCCGTCAGCAGCACGGCGCAGGTCACGAACGCCATGCAGCTGATCGCGGCATCGAAGATGCAGCGCGCCCAGCAGATGGTGCGTGACGGCCGCGACTACGCGGAGAAGATGCGTGAGGTGCTGTCCGATCTGTCGGCCGCCGGAGGCCAGCTGGATGACGATGACGAGCGCATCACGCCGCTGCTGGTCCAGCGCCCGGTGAGCAGTTCGCTCATGCTGCTCGTCACTCCGGACCGCGGCCTCGCGGGAGCGCTTGTCGGCAACCTGAACCGGACCGCCGCGCAGTTCGTGCGCGACTCGGAAGTCCCGGTTTCTGCAGTGGCTGTCGGCCGCAAGGGGGAGCGCTTCGTGGGCCGGATCGTCGAGGAGATGAAGGCGACCTTCTCGGTGGAAGACCGGCCGCGGCTGGACGACACCGTTTCGATCTCGCGCTTCATCGCCAACCAGTTCATCGACGGCGTGGTCGACCGTGTCGTGATGATCTACGCGCAGTTCGTCAACACCGCGGTGCAGAAGCCGGTCGTCCAGCAGATCCTGCCAGTCGAGCCGGTGCCGGAAGACGAGACTCCGGGCGCCACCGAAGCAGGCATCGAATACATCTTCGAGCCGGACCCGGCGATGGTGTTGAACACGCTGGTGCCGAGATATGTCGAGACGCAGGTGTATCACTCGATCCTTGAAGCGATCGCAAGTGAGCACTCGGCGCGCATGGTGGCGATGCGCAACGCCACGGACAACGCAAACGAGTTGATCGACGAGCTGACGCTCGACCTGAACAAGGCGCGGCAGGAGCAGATCACAGGAGAGCTGCTGGACATCGTTGGCGGTGTCTCGGCGGTGGAAGGCTAGTAGCGAACCCAGGCGCGCAAAGCGCCGGAGACCAGGAGAGCCGAAATGGCCAAGGGCAGCAAAGGCAAGGTCGTACAGATCATCGGGACGGTGGTCGACGTGGAGTTCCCTCCGAGCGACCTGCCGGAGATCTTCAACGCAGTCGAGACCGAGATCGATGGCGAACGGCTGGTGCTGGAGGTTGAGCAGCACGTCGGCAACAACTGGGCGCGCTGCCTGGCGCTGGGCACGACGGACGGTCTCGCCCGCGGCGCCGAGGTGACGGACACTGGTGACTCGGTTGCGGTGCCGGTTGGCGCAGCCTCGCTCGGCCGTATCTTCAACGTGACCGGAGACCCGATCGACGACGGCGAAG